>CAZCKI010000061.1:0-10789 GCA_964498815.1 uncultured Burkholderiales bacterium | reverse complement strand
CCCAAAAAGGCACATTGTGCTGGTCCTTCAGCAGTACTTCCTGCTCGCGGAATGCACCCTTGGCGTGCAGCGTGCGCAGCAATTCGCCGCGATCGTCGGCCTTGGCATAGAAGCGCGACGCCTGGCTGCCGACGATGCTTCCTGCCGGCGCTTTCAACTGTTCTATCGCGCGCTCATTGGCGAAGACGATGGTGTTGTCGCGGACCCGCGACATGATGATCGGCACTGGCGCTGCCAACAGCACCTTGCGCAGTTGTAGTTCGCTTTCTTCCAGTGCGTGTTGCACCAATTCGCTTTGCCGCAACAAGCGGCGCGAGCAATAGATCCCGACCAGCAGCATGAAACCTGCGGCCAGGATCATGAACCCCAGCAACAGCGCCTGGATGAAGCGATGCGTTTGCCCCAATACCTGGGAAAACTCATCTTCGAGCGGTGTCAGCCGGGCGTTGACCGCATCGAGTTCAGTCAGCAGTGTGTCGATCCGGACGCGATCGGGATTGCCTGGCTGCAATTCCCGATGCAGCTCTTCGCCGATATCGACCAGGCGTTCGATATTGGCATCGGCGCGGGTCCAGATGTCGATCGCGCGCGCCATGAACTCGACCTGGCGGAAGCGGCGAAACAAGTTGATCATGCCGTCGATGTCGTCCCGATGATTGCGGCCTTCTTCGAAGCCGGCGCGTGCGATATCCAGGTCGGGATTGGCTTTTTCCAGTTCCAGCCGCGCCTTGCGGTCTCCCAATGGCACAGCGATCGACTTCCGGTACAGCTGGTAGTCCGCGTCATTGCGGCCGTTGCCGTAGCGGACCAGGAAATAGATGGCGTCCTTCTGGCCCTTCGACCAGAGGCCCTCGCCACCGACGTAGGCCCTGCCGGAAGCGAGCAGGGTGATGCTGAGGTGCGAGAGCGCCAACACGGATAGCACGATGGCGACAAACAGCCAGACGATCACCGTCAGGCGCTTGGTCGGTCGGCTACCGCCAGGAAAAAGCGCGCCGCTCATGGGCGATCGACCGGCGCCGCCGGGGCCCGGTGGGAACGTCTGCGCATCGTCTCCGCCACGCTGAGTCCTCCAAAAGGACGGTGCATGTAGATTGCCGCACGGCAGTCCATTATTTCGCTGGTGCCGCCTTGATTGCAATTACCATGCTGCAACTACTATGCCCGAAATTGACGCCTTGCATATTTCGCCGACAAGCGGGCATTTTGATTGATTTGCGGAGCTTGCCTGTGCGAATCCGCACCTTGCTGCGCCGAAACACTGCGCGACGTGCGGGCGAGTTTGCCGGCCTGCTGGCCGCGAGAATGATGCAGGGCACTTTTCTTCGACTCGAAGGCAGTCACGGCGTTGCCCACCGGCGGCAATAACTGCCCGAACGCGGTGGCGGCCTTGGGACGAGGAGCGTCTCTCGCGGGGCGAACCGCCAGGCGCGCGCGGACAGGCGTGATATCGTCTTGCCGATCGCCTCCCCAACATAGCGCAATATGGGATTGCCGAACGCCGACATCAAAGCCACCGCTGCCCAGCCGCCGCAGTACGTCAAAAGCCTTCGATTCTGGGGGCTTTACGCCGCGTTCTGGCTGTTGCTGGGGCTGTCGCTGTCGCTGGCCGAATACCAGCGCTATGCTGCCCGCGGCGGCCGTATCTGGTGGGAGCCGTTTTTGTGGGAGATCAGCAGCGTGGCCGCGATCGGCCTGATCTCGCCGGCGATCTATCGCTGGGTGCAATTCCTTTCGCGGCGACAGGCTCTGTCTGCTGCCGTCGCCTCCGGCCATGCGCTGGCGGCGGCGCTGTTTTCGATCGCGCATGTGCTGCTGATGTTCGGCGCGCGGCGGCTTGTGTATACCCTGACCGGGTTCGAATACCATCCCGGCGGCTGGCTGGAAATCTTCACCTACGAAACTCCAAAGGATCTCGTCACCTATGTGACCGTGGCGGGCCTCGCCTATGCTTTCGTGCTGCGCGAGCGCCAGCAGCAGCAGAGCATGCAATTGGCGCGGCTGCAGGGCGAATTGGCGGAAATGCGCCTGGCGAGACTGCAGGATCAGTTGCAGCCGCACTTCCTGTTCAATGCGCTCAATCTGGTTTCCTCGCTGATGTACGAGGATGTGCCGCGCGCCGACCGCATGCTGTCCGAACTGTCGGCCCTGTTGCGCGCGACCATGAGCCTGGACCAGAAGATCACTCACAGCCTCGGCGAGGAACTGGCGATGCTGAAACCGTTTGCGGCCATCATGCAGGCACGCTTTGCCGATCGGCTGGGCATGGCGTTTCACTGCGATGAATCGGCGCTCGCCACCGAGGTTCCGTGCCTGATTCTGTTGCCGCTGGTGGAGAACTCGATCAAGCACGGTGTCGCCCAGACCGGCGGCCATGCGGAGATTCGTGTCGATATTCGCGCCATCGAAGGTGGCGTGCAAATGCGCGTTTGCAGCAATGTTGGCGTGCTCGAACGCGATAACCGCGAAGGCGGCATCGGCCTCAGCAATACCCGGCAGCGCCTCGCGCACACCTATGGCGCGCGGGCCTCCCTGGTCATGTCGGCGGGTTCGCCCAGCGGCGTCGAGGTGACGGTCACCGTGCCGTGCGCCATTGCCCCGGACCTTGGAGCGGGCAAATGACGCTGCGCATCCTGATCGTCGACGATGAGGCGCCGGCGCGCAGCAAGCTCAAAACCTTGCTGCGCGGCTTTGCCGACGTGCAAGTCACCGGCGAGGCGGAGCATGCGCCGGCGGCGCTGGCCCAAGTCGCCGGATCGGTGCCCGACGTGGTTTTCCTGGATATCGAGATGCCCGGCATGAGCGGCCTGGAGCTGGCCACCCTGCTGCCCGATTCGGTGTCGGTCGTCTTCGCCACGGCCTACCACCAGCACGCGCTGGCGGCTTTCGACCTGAATGCCGTCGACTATCTGTTGAAGCCCTACACGGCGGAGCGCCTGGCGGAGTCGCTGGCGCGCCTGCGCCGCGAGCGTGCCTTGTCGTCCGCGTCCGGCGCGCCCTTGCACGATGCGCTGCATGCCCTGCAGCCGGCCGCCGGCCATTGGCTGGTGCAGCAGCGGGGACATTTGCAACGCGTCGCCGTGGCCGACATCGAGTGGGTGGACGCCGCCGATAACTACGTGGAAATCCATACTGCGGCCAGAACCTTTCTCGACCGCGTCACGCTGGCCGAATTCCTGGCAAAGGTCCCGGGACGGCGGTTCGTGCGCATTCATCGTTCGTGCGCGGTCAATCCGGCCTGTATCAGCGCCCTGGATGCCATGGCGCGCGGCGATGCCGAGCTGACCCTGCGCAACGGCAAGGTGTTGCGCGTCAGCCGGCGCTACCGCGCCCTGCTGGCGGCGCAGTTTCCCTGAACCGGCGCGCCGCTGGCGACGGGCAAGGTCCCGTCCGCCCCACATCGATTGCCGTTCGACCCGGCGTCCGGGCAAGATGCGGCATCGATTTTTTCCCCCGAGCCATCATGAATTCAACCGCTTCGCCGCGCCGTATCGACCTCGACTGGGTGCGCATCATCGCCTTCGCCTTGCTGATTCTGTATCACGTCGGCATGTATTACGTGACCTGGGGCTGGCATATCAAGAGCCCGTTCGCATCCGGCGCCCTCGAGCCCCTGATGGGCCTGACCAACCCCTGGCGGCTGGCGCTGCTATTTCTGGTGTCTGGGGCGGCAACGTCTTATTTGCTGGCGAAGTCGAACCTGTCCGATTTTGTCAAGGGGCGTTCTACCCGGTTATTGTGGCCCTTGTTGTTCGGCATACTGGTGATCGTGCCGCCGCAATCGTATTTCGAGGTGGTGGAAAAGATCCAGTACGCGGGCAGCTACCTGCAATTCTGGGGGCGCTATCTCGCCTTCGACCACGGCTTTTGCAAGGGCAAGGATTGCTTGATCCTGCCGACCTGGAACCATCTCTGGTTTGTAGCCTATTTATGGGTGTACACCATGCTGCTCGCGCTGTTCTATTGGCTTGCGCCACGCGCGAGCGAGAGGATCTGCGCGGCCGCTATCAATACCCTTGCCGGCTGGCGGATCATCGTCGTACCGTGGTTGTATCTCGCCGTGGTGCGCCTCATCCTGTTGCCGCACTTTCCGCAGACGCACGCCTTGGTCGACGATTGGTACAACCACGCGCTTTACTTCGCGGTGTTCCTGGCGGGTTTCGCCTTGGTCCGGCACGCACCGTTTTGGCGCGACCTGCTGCGTTTCCGTTGGCTGGTTCTGGCATTGGCAATCGCCAGCTATGCGGCCCTGCAAATATACTTTGCCGCCTTTGCCGGCGACGCCGTTCCGCCCGATGCCTTGCGCGTGGTGATGCGCTGCGTCTATGCGCTGAACCAATGGAGCGCGATTCTGGCTGCTCTCGCCTGGGCCCATCGCTGGTCACCGTCCGACGGGCCGCTGCGCCGCTACCTGACCGAAGCCATATTTCCGCTGTACATACTCCATCAAACCGTCATCATCCTGTTGGCTCGCGCGATGCGCAGTGCGGACTTGTCGGCGCCATTGGAAGGAGTCCTGCTGGTGGGCGGGACGGCGGTGATTTGCTTCGGGCTGTATGAAGGCATCCGGCGGGTAACGCCACTGCGCCCCTTGTTCGGCCTCAGACGCAGCGGACTCCGGCTCCCCTGATCGCGGTATATCCCCGCATTTCCCACCCAGGCGGGTAGGAGACTTTGCCGCCTGTTGCTGCCAGACTGTTGCCGAAGCGACTGGCGTGGCAAGGCCGCCACGCCAGTCGCGACCAGACGGCAGCGATGGCACGCCTTTACCGATGTGGTGGTCGTAGGAAAAGGCGCAGAAAAACGCAGGGGACAAGAGAAATGGCCATGTACCTGACCCTTTCTGAAAAAGAAGGCGCGATCAAACATACCTTCAGCGTCTGGAATCGGCGCTGGGGAGAAGCCTACAACGAGTGGGGCGGATCGGTTTTGCGCCGGCGCAGGCGCCAGCGGCGCCTGGGCCCGCTTACCTGGCACTCGTGGCAGGCCGAGGGCCCTACCGTGCCGATCAGCGTGACCTACGCCAACGCCGACGGCAGCACCACCGGCCCCTTGCCGCTCGATCCGGCCGGTCCCGGCTACGCGGAAAACCGCCTGTCCGAATACCTGATCGGCAGCCGCTTCGATCCCACTGTGGTTTCCGACATCGTCGGCGTACGCGTCGATTTCGTTTTCAACGGCAAGAAGTACAGCATCAGCGACGGCCGCGACTGGCTGGGCCGCTACGGCTGGGATGCGCTGGCTTTTCTCGGTTTCGTGCTGGTGGTGGCTGCGGTGGCGATCATCATCGGCTAATCGATATTGGAGCCCGGCGACTTGTGCATGGGCACCAGGTCGATGGAGGTGCCGTTCGGCTGAGTGTGTTGGACAGGCGCACCCGCCGTAAAACCACAAGCTGCGTACAGGTGCACACCGGGCAAGGTCGCCATCAACTCCAGCCGCTTGAATCCAGCGGCTGCGGCGGCAGCCTCGCAGTGCCCCAACAGTGCGCGGCCAATGCCACGTCGGCTCCAGTCCGGGTGCACAAAAAAAGCGCGTATGCGTGCCGCATCGCGAGTCGGGTCCAGCGCCTCCGCGGCCAGCCCCGCCATCCGATCCGCGCCGAAGCGCGCATTGCGACGACTCCAGCCGCCGCAGGCGATCAGCCCCGCGTCCGATTCCACCGCGAAATAAGTTTGGTCGCGAATCAATTGGCGGTCCAGGCCGAAGGCGTTGCCGATCGCTGCGTCGAGTTGTTCGGGCGAGTATTCGCGCATCGAACGCGCCGAAATCTCGATCAATCGTTCCAGCGAGCCCGCATCTTCCATCGTCGCCGGGCGAATTCGCCAGCCTGACTCAGGCTGCTGCATGCCGCGCACCTGCAGGACTACAATGTGTCATTCTTTGCGTGCCCGAACTCTCCTGTTGCCGAGTATAACCATGACGCCATTGCTACGACGACAATTCGCCGAGCTGCTGTGCCTGGCCCTGCTGGCCGGATGCGGCGGCGGGGGCGGCGGCGGTTCTGCACCGGCGGTAATCACGCCACCGACCGCCACTTTCACCGATCCCATCCAGTATTCGAGCGCTGCCGCAGGCTCCCTCGCCAATGCCAACGAGGCAACGGCCGTTACCCGCCACCAAATCGCTGTCAACGGCGCCGTCCTGAATTACACTGCCACGGCCGGCCATCTGATCGCGCGCAGCCTGACCGGCGCCACGCCGGAAGCGTCGTTTTTCTACGTGGCCTATACGCTCGATGGCGCCGACGCGGCAAGCCGGCCGGTTACGTTTTTCTACAACGGCGGCCCGGGCTCCGCCACGGTCTGGTTACACCTGGGTTCGTTCGGCCCGCGCCGGCTCGTCACCGGCGATCCGGCAACCACGGCGGTGGCGCCGTTTCCCTTGGTCAACAACGCCGAAACATTGCTCGACGTGAGCGACCTGGTTTTTGTCGACGCCATCGGTAGCGGGCTTTCGCAGGCAATCGCTCCCAACTTCAATCAGACCTTTTGGGGAGTGGACGCCGATGCTGCCGCGTTTCGCGATTTCGTCATGCGCTATGCGGCCGTCAACGGTCGCAATGCCTCGCCAAAGTTCCTGTTCGGCGAGTCGTACGGCACCACCCGCAGTGCCGTCCTCGCCAACCTGTTGGAGAGCGCCGGTGTATCGCTGAAGGGCGTGGTTTTGCAATCGTCGATCCTCGATTACAACAGCAATTGCAGTACCGCTGCCGGCAATATCAGCTGCGCAGGCTACCTGCCTTCGTATGCCGCGACCGGCGCCTGGTACAACCTCACCAATCCTGCCAGCAGCGGTGCGGCGCTGCCCGGTTTTATCGGACAATCGCGCAGTTTTGCCGCCACGCAATACGATCCGGCCGTGCGTAATTTTCTGATTGCCGGCACGCAACCACCGGCCGGATTGCTGCCGCAACTGGTCAATAGCACCGGCATGCCTTTGGGCGGCTGGCAGACGCGCTTCAACATGGGGCCGGATTTTTTCCAGTTCAACCTGTTTTCCGCCACGCTGATCGGCCGCTACGATGCGCGCGTGTCGGCGCCGCGCAATAGCGCGCTTGCCAGCGAGGGCGATCCTTCGAGCACGTTCATCACGTCGTCCTTTGCAGGCGGCATCACCAGCTATCTCAGCAATGAATTGCAATTTACCAATCCGAGCAGCTACGTGCTCGTCAGCAATGCCATCAACACCTGGAATTTCTCCCACGATGCGCGCGGCCTGCCCGATACGATTCCCGACCTGGCTGCGGCCATGGCGCACAATCCGAAACTCAAGGTACTGTCGGTCAACGGCTACCACGACCTGGCTACACCGTTTTTTGTGACCGAGCAGGACCTGGCGCGGCTGGGTGTTAATCCGAATATCCAAGTGAAGTTTTATAGTGGCGGCCACATGACCTATCTGGACGATGCGTCCCGCCAGTTGGAAAAGGCCGACCTGGTGCAGTTCTATCAAAATGCGTTGCAGGCGCAGTAGGGTATGGAGCGAACGATATGAATAAGATCTCTTACAGGTTGTTGTTGGCCGCTGTTGCTTGCACCTTGACCAGTGCGGCTGCGATGCCGCCTGCTACAGTGGAACGGCCGCTACAGGATCCTTATGTGCCGAAGGCGGCGCGCGATCAGGCGGCGGCGCCGGTGGCGCCTAGCCGTGATGCGGTGTTGCGTGAACAGGTTGAGAGCAAGTTGCGGGCTGGTTTTGATGCAGCGGCAAAGATGCATGGCGGCGCTGTCACGATCGAGCAGGCGAGGGCGGCGGGGTTGGGGTATGTGGTCAAGAATTTTGATGCGATCGATACCCGCAAGAGCGGCTTCGTTCGATTTGAGGATGTGAAGGCGTTTATGCGGGGGCGGGGGGCGCAGTTGAATTAGGGGCTGGGAGTTGGATATTGGTGCCGCAGTTTTTTGGCGATCAGATGACGTCATTTCTCGGCGGGGAGAGAGAGCCGGAATGTGCCGGTCTCGCCTAAGGGCGATCCCGGCATCCCCAATCGCATGCGATTGGGGACCGTTTGTCGCTTGGGGCGACAAACGTCCAAGCGATGTCCACTGGACATCGCTTAGTCGAACCGGAGTGGCGGTCTCATCCGGGCACTCAACATCAAAATGAAAAAGGCCCCAACGGGGCCTTTTTCATTTTGGTGCCGAGAGCCGGAATCGAACCGGCACGCCCTTGCAGGCGCGGGATTTTGAGTCCCGTGCGTCTACCAGTTCCGCCATCCCGGCAATAATCTGGGTCCAGCTTGGTAGGCCGCGAATTATAGCGTAATCTGCGCGCCTGTTCGTCTCAAATTCCCATGAAAACCGCCGACTTCGACTACCTGCTGCCACCGGAATTGATCGCCCAGCATCCGCCCGCCGAACGCAGCGGCGGCCGCTTGCTGTATGTCGATGGCGACGGCTCGAGTTGGGGCGACCGGGTTTTCCGCGATTTGCCGTCCCTGGTATCGGCGGGCGACCTGCTGATATTCAACGACACCAAGGTGGTCAAGGCGCGCTTGTACGGCCGCAAGGACTCGGGTGGGGCGGTGGAGGTGCTGATCGAGCGCGTGCTCGACAGCCATACCGCCCTGGCGCACCTGCGCGCCAGCAAATCGCCCAAGGCCGATTCGCTGCTGCACTTTGCCGGCAATGTGACGGCGCGCATGTTGCGGCGCGTGGACGATTTGTTCGAACTGAGCTTCGATACCGAGGTTTACGCTTTCCTGGAGCAACACGGCGAAGTGCCGCTGCCGCCGTATATTTCGCACGCGGCCGATGCCGACGACGAGACACGCTATCAGACGGTGTACGCGCGCGAGCGCGGCTCGGTGGCGGCCCCCACGGCGGGCCTGCATTTCGATACCGCCATGCTGGCTGCCTTGCGGGCCAAGGGCGCGGCGCTGGCCTATGTGACGTTGCACGTAGGCGCCGGTACCTTTAGGCCGGTGCGCGACGAGGAGATCGCCAAACACGTGATGCACCTGGAGCGCTACGAGGTGCCGGCGGCGACGGTGACGGCCGTCGCGGAGGCCAGGGCGTGCGGCGGCAAGGTGATCGCGGTCGGCACCACCAGTCTGCGTACGCTCGAATCGGCCGCCGCCGATGGAACGCTGCGCGCCGGCAGCGGCGAAACGCGGCTGTTCATCACCCCCGGCTATCGCTTCAAGGTCGTCGACCGCCTCGTCACCAATTTTCATTTGCCCAAATCGACGCTGCTGATGCTGGTGTCGGCTTTCGCCGGCCACGACCTCATCATGCGCGCCTATCGCCACGCGGTCGAACAGCGCTACCGGTTTTTCAGCTATGGTGACGCCATGTTGCTGGAACGCGCCACCGACACCGCCCCCATGACCGCGAGGCCGGCATGAGCTTCGATCCCGCCGGCTATTGGCAGCAGCGCATCACCGGTGCGATCGAAATCGACCAGGTCGGACACCGTTCGCTCGGCGCCCGCTACAACTACTGGATCTACCGGCGCCGCCTCGAAGCGTTGACAGAGTGGGCGCAGCGTCAGTTTGGTTCTCGGCCAATAGAAAGCGTGCTCGAACTCGGCTCCGGCTCAGGTTTTTACATAACCTTCTGGCAGCAGCACGGCGCCGGCAAGATTGTCGGCGTGGATATTTCCGAAGATAGCCGCGCGCTGCTGGCCGGCCGCTATCCGGCGCATCGCTTTGTGCAGGGCGATATCGGCGCGCCGGCCCTTGCGATCGAGGACACGTTCGAAGTCGTGACGATCTTCGACGTGCTGTATCACATCGTCGACGACGGTGCGGCGCGCAATGCCCTGCGCAATGCCGCGAAGGCCATGACCGAAGCCGGTACTTTGCTGGTCTTCGACCAGTTGCTGGAACGCGATACGCAACTGACGCGGCACGTCAAATTTCGCGGCCGTGCTTCCTTTGAGACCATGCTGGCCGAAGCCGGGCTGACGATCGCCGAGGAAATACCGCTGTTCGTTTTGCTGGAGCCGCCGCTGACCTCGTCGCGGGCGCTGAATCTGGCCATCTCGGGGATTTACCATTTGTTCGGCGCCGTGTTCCGTCTGCTGCCGCCGGTCGGCGACGGATTCGGCCGTATGGTACACGCGCTCGACGGCAAGCTGCTGGCGCGCGGGATACGCAACGCCAATCACGCGATTTATGTCATTCGCAAGCGGCCTTCGGCCTAGGCGCCGGGTCAGCTCAGGTGCACGCGGCTCTGCGCCGACACGTGCTGCTTCAGAAACTCCATCTGGTCGACGAGGATCCTGCGATTGGCGAGGATCAGGAACTCGGCGCGATTCGGTACATACGGCGCGTACACCAGTTCCATCTGCGCTTCTTCCGGCAGGCGGCTGCCCTTGCGTTCATTGCAAGGTCGGCAGGCGGCCACCACGTTCATCCAGGTGTCGTGGCCGTTGCGGGAATAGGGAATGATGTGGTCGCGCGTCAGCTTGGAATGCGAAAACACTCCGGCGCAATAGCCGCAAACGTGACGGTCGCGGTGGAACAGCTCGCGGTTGTTGAGCGGCGGCACCTGGTTGAAGCCCTTCATGGCCATGGCCTTGCCGCGGATAGCGATGATCGAGGAAGCCGTCACGACCGAGACTTCGCCGGTATCGCGGCACTTGCCGCCGGTGACGGTGAAAGCCTCGCAGCCGGTCTCCCAAGCCACGCGCGCCTTGGCGTAGTACCAGACGGCGTGTTGCCAGGTGATCCAGCGGTGCGGAATTCCGTTTTGATCGAGGGTCAGAATCAGCGGAAAACGCTTTGCTTCCGCGGAAAACAGCGAAAAAGCGGGCTCCATCGGCTCGCGTGCCGGCGCGACCA
>CAZCKI010000060.1:0-10892 GCA_964498815.1 uncultured Burkholderiales bacterium | reverse complement strand
CTGGTCGGTCATGAAACTGCTGGTGCCGAAGTACAAGATCATTACCGATCTGTAGGCATCGTTGGCGACCGGCTGGCGCCGACCCGCCGGAGAGTGGCCTGGCGGCCCGCAAATGAGGCGCCGTCTTCTGCAATCCGTCGCCCGGCGCTCGCCGGCACGGTTGGCGGCGGCTAAGGTGTGGGTATTCCACACCCGACCGGAAAGGGGACCGCCATGAACCTGCGAAGCCTGTTGTTCGTCCTGCTGTTTGCCGTGAGTGGAAGCGCCTGCGCGGGCTCGTTTCACGCGGGGCTGCGCGTATCGGAGGACGTCAATGCCGAGGAAACCGGCCTGCCGACCTATCCCGGCGCCACCATCGTCGAAAACCGGCACGGCGACAACGATTCGGCCAAGGTGCAGATCGGCTTCGGCGAGTACGGCCTGAAAGTGGTGGTGGCCAAGCTGCGCTCGGACGATGCTATGGAAAAAGTCGCCGCCTATTATCGCGAGCAGCTGGCCCAGTTCGGCGAAGTGCTCGATTGCAGCAGCCCGCAGGCCGACAAGCCTCGCGAACGCAAGTCGAAGGCGCTTACCTGCGACGGCGACCGCCCGGAAAAGCGCGGTCTGCTGTTCAAGGCCGGTCGCAAGAGCAACCAGCATCTGGTGGAAATCCGGCCCAAGGGCAGCGGCAGCGAATTCAGCCTGGTGCACGTGCAGGTCAACGGGCTCGACTGGTAACTCCGCTGCGTAAAAGCTACTGATCCGGCGCCGCCGCCTCGGCCTGCAGCGTTTTGCGTTGTTGCCACAGCACCCAGCCTGCCCAATAGAACGACAACAGCAACACCGCGACGCCGAGCTTGTGGATGATCCAGCCGATACCCTGCGCGCGGCCCAGCAGATGGGTGCTGCGCAACAGGAAGATCCAGTCGTGGCCGCCCTCCTCGCCGGTATGGCCGCCGAGCAGCATCAGCTGCGGGTACAGCGCATCGTAGGCATAGGGCGCCACGTCGAGCAGCGAAACGCCGAACAGCCACAGCCCGATGGCGGCGCCGAACGGGTCGCGATTGGTATAAAGCAGCGCCCCGCACAACACCATCGGCATGATCAACTGCCCGAGCGTGCCGCCGGCGATGGTGACGAATTCGCCGAACGGCATGAAGATGACGTGGCCGGCTTCGTGAAACACCAGCAGCGGGCCGTGCAGGAACGAGGAATTGATGTCGCCGGTGCGAAAATCGTAGGCGATCATGCGCACGCCCCACAACACGAAGACCGCGAGCAAGCCGGCGCGAATCCACAGAGTGGTAGCGTCCGATTTTTCCGGCACGTGGCGGATCAGCGCCGTGAGGTTTCCCCAGAAAGTCGCGATCGGGCCGTCCTCCTCCGGCTCGGCGGCGGCACGCGGCGGCGGCGCTGCGCCGAATTTCGCCAGGATCAAGCCGCAGGCCGGGCAGGCGGCGAGTAGCGATTGATCCGCGGGCAGCGGGCTGTGGCCGCACTTGGGGCAGTGACTAAGGGCTGGCGCGACTGGGGTCATGCCGGCATGCTATCAATATGCGTTGACTCATGTCGCTTCTTTTCGTCGTCGAGACGCCCTCCTTCAGGCCAATGTTTGCAAATACTGCGTCAGCCGGTTTTGAATCGTGGCTCGATCGGCCAGGTCGGTGATTCCAGCGAGGTTATGGAGTATGTGATTCGCGGCGTCCGGCAGAGACATTCCGGCCACCGCATCTATCAGATCGGCGAACTCGTCATCCGAGTCGTCGCTGACGAACAAGGGGGAAAAGTGGTCGAGAAGAAAGTCGTCAGCCATCGCATCTCCATCTTTTGACGTGGCCTGTCCGGCACCCCCGGGGTCCAGGTTCAGGGTCAAGAGCCGCAACGGATCGTAATCGCCTGCGGCACTGGCATCGCCGCCGGCACGCAGCAAACCATAGCTGGCTACCAGCGTACTGGCCAACCCGCTGACGGCATTCACACCCGGCAAGGGTGCGACGTTTTGCCGCGTCGAACAGTCGACGACGTAATGCGCGATGAAGCCGGCCGCCACATCCTGCTTGAGTTCCTTTTCGATGCCGGCGTGATGTTGCGAGTTGGATTTGGCGGTAAAGGCTGTGATATTGTTTTGGGCGGCACCTGAGCCGCCGAGGTGGCTATTGAGCAAGTGGCCAGCGATGTAGCGTCGGCCGAAGAAGCCGGTCGCGGCCCTGGACACGTCGCGCACGGAGGCGTCGGTGGGCGAACCCCCGTTCCTGGTGCGATTGCTGATGGGGTAGGCCGTCATGGTCGCGCCTTCCGCGATCGGCGCCCGCGCCACGCCCGCGTCATAGATAGTGGTATTGGCTGTGGTGCGATTGATATTCGGCGGTGCGACGTTGCCGGCCAGCGGGATCAAGCCTGCGGGTACGAAATTATTGTCCACCAGCCGCGCGTGCGTTCCCGCCACGCCGAGCCGTTGCACGATGCCGCCGACAGCCACCGCCGGAACCGGATTTCGTGCGCCGGATTCGCCGGACATCGCCGCTCCCGGCACGGCCGCGCCAGCCCCAGTCGCGTATCCGGCAGATTTTTTCTGGATCCCGCCCTCCTCCACGCGCTGTGCCGCAGGACCGGCGCCATTCACAATGGCTTCCAGCCCTTTCCGTTGCGCGCTCGTGACCGGACTTTGTTGAATCTGCGAATTGACAAGGCGTTGCGCGGCGACCCTGGGGCTCGAATCAATCCCCTTCAAAATCCCTCCTTGCGCGATGGCCGGCCGATCCCGTTCGTCATTCGCCATTGCGGCAGGACTACTCGGGGCTTGCGGCGGATGAACCGCGGGGCTCTTCGATGTCATTTCGTTTCCCTTGCCTGTCGGCCGTATGGGCGGCGGCTCATATCTTATCGTTCTGAATAAATGGGGTACGACCCCATTTGAGACCATCGCCGGAGTCGGGACGCGGTTGCTTACCTTCATTCCGCTTGCCAGTGCATTCGTTCCGGTTGGAGTCCTAAGTCAGATTGACGTCGTTGTTGCCCCATACGAGTTCGTCCATGATATTGAAGATGCGCGATTCCCTTCCTCCGCCCTGGTCGTACGTCCAGTTGTTGCCATTCAGGATTTCGGCCCTTACCGTCGCATTAGCGATATTGTTCGCCTTGCCGAAAGCCGTCGCCCACGACGACCAAAGGTCCTCGAGGGTCACGTAGCGCGACTCTTCGGCGCCAACCACGTAAAAGCGGCTCTTGTCCGTCATCCTGGCCAGGTTGTTGCGAACGCAGAGGAAACGCGCACCCTCACCTGCCAGTTTGGTCATCGAATCCAGGCGCCTCTCATTGGTCACACGCGTGTCGAGCGCGTTTAGCGTCAAATCGTTTGCCAGCACGCTGTGATCCGTTTCGTGATGCTTCCTGCCGAATTCCGCGGGTATGCCGGCGGTGCCGGCATGGGCAATGGCGCCGGCAACCCGCATGCTGGCGGTGGAGGCGCCATCCGTAATATAGGTAACGTATCCAGGCCAGTCCGGGCTGTGCTGATAAGAGACACTGAACGGGTTTCCCGCGACGGTGGCGAGCGGGCGATACAGGAATGGGTCGACCAAGGGAACATTTGCATTGGCGCGCCAGCCGGCATTGATCTGCGCTCGAATATAAGTATTGAGTACGCCGTCGGCCCTGGGATTCGCGAAAAAGCGATTGGAGCCATTCTTGGTGACAGGATTTCTCAATGCAGCGTAGATGTCGGTCAGCTCCGCCGCCGAGACATCCGTCTTGACGGCGGGGTTGACGGCGGGCTCGATAAGCTGTGTCTTGATATGGTCGGTGGCTTGAACGGTACTGGTGTCCCTGGCTTCATCCCCGGCTAATCCAGCGATGTAATCGCTGATCCCCTGCTTGGCCGCGTTGATTTCCGCAAAAACAGTGTTAACGCTCAACAGTCCGTCTACCGGAATATTCTGAACAAATCCGCCGTAGGATGCGGCCGCGGCACCCAGCGCCGCGGTCTTGCTTGCCTGCACGCCAATAGCGGCCACATAAGATGACCCTAGTAGCGGGCCTACGTTGCCGCCGATTAGCGCCTGGCCCGCGGTTTCCGCCATGCCGCCGTCGAGACCGGCCTGCGCCAATGTTCGACGCTGCGCGATCGGATCCGGCGAACCAGGGATCTCCTTCACCACCCTCTGCGTCGGCCGGCCGGCGCCGTTTGCAATAGTTTCAATTCCTCTTCTTTGCGCAGTCGCAACAGGACTTTGCTGAATTCGTACATTCGCAAGTCGCTGCGCGGCGACCCTCGGACTCGAATCGATCTCCGCAGTGAACTCTCCCTGGGCGGCCGCTTGCTGATCCCGCTCGCCGCTCGCGGCGGTGGTCGCGGAGTCCGATAGGCGCCGCTGAGGCACTTCGAGGATTCTCGACGTCATGACACTTCCTTTGCCTTTTCCGGTTCAACGCGGGTCAGATTACGCATCGTCGCTTCGAATAATTGGCGCCCGAGCCAATTGTTACGATGCCTGCTGAAAGGGCGAGGCGATAACGCCTGGTTCGATCCTCTGTATCCACAATAAATTCGCTGGATCCGGCTTACGGCACCGTCGAAATAGCGGTTCGGGTCATTGCGTCGTGCGTGTCGGGGCTTTCGCGCAATGTCGCAAAGTCAAAATCGGCATCGGCAATGAGATTCATTCCGGCCGCCCTCCATAGATTGCGCTTGTATTCATTGAATGCATCTTGATTGGCAAGCCAATGGGGCATGGCTAACGGCGGGTGGTGAGCCAGCTGTTCCCTTGCCATGAATTCCGCCCGCGTCTGCTCGGATGCGTGGAGACCGAAAATATCGGCCCCGATCGTCCACAGTCTGCGCGTGTGCCCGAAAGGGATCGCCACGTCCTGTTGCTGCCACCCCGCCATATGCGCGGCGAGATACGGCTGGCTAAAGTAGCCGGAAAGGTAAACGTAGTGCATATTGAGCGCCATGATTGCGGCCAACCAGCCTTCCTCGGTAGCGGGGTTATCGCCGGTGAGGGCCGGATCCACGATGCGGCTGGCATTGTCGTCGCCGGGCAAAAACATATGGACGCCGCGGAACCCATTGACAGTGACATTGTCGACATTTCCCGTGAGCCCGGCCGTCGTTTCTTCCACCAGGGACGAACCATTGACCGATACGCCGTGCACCACCCTCCGCATGCCCGCCCTGCAAGCCCATAGCAACAAATTCGAGTCCGGCTCGATGTGTTTGGCGATAAGTTGCTGGGCCAATTGCTGGCCGTTGTAATCATGCCCGCCGAGATCGACACTACTGACATCACCGTGCGCAACGATCGCAACCGTGGCCGCGCCGGTCAGGTTCGCGCCGGCCCAGTCTTGCACCGGTCCCCCCGCCTGCGCGACGGCCGCCGGCAGTGCGGAGGCGATCGTTACGTTTTCCTGATCGGCACCCGCGACCACAAGCCTTTGGACGGGCGAATGAAGGGCCTGTCGACTCTGCGCTCCTCTCAACACGACCGCCGGCGCAGCGTCGTGCCGCTCGACAGGCCCATTGGGCCAGTCGTTGTTATTGGCTTCGTAAGCCGCCCTTAGTTGCCTGGCTCGGGTATCAGCCGGGTCGTTTGGCGCTGGGCCCTGTCGCAATGCCGTTTCGCCCATGACATCCGCTTCACGCTCCAACGACCGATCATCGTTGACGGGAATGCCATCGTTCATCTGCACGGTCGGCCGTACCCGTTCCTGCGCTTGTTGTACTACATGCCAAGCTTCGTGCGGCAAGTGCTTCTCCTGTCCGGGGGCGACATGAATGTCACTGCCCTGCGCGTAGGCGAGCGCATTCAGTTGCGCGGGCTGCGGTGAGTTGTAGTGGACTTTTACATTGTCCATCGATATGCCGGACAGTGACTCGATACCCGATTTCAAATCGTCGGGCAGGCCGGTGCTATTTGGCTTGATGGCCGCTTCCGCTCGTCGTTGCACAGCAGGCATGTTGCCAATAGCTGCAATCAACTTTCGTTGCGAGAGCGCTTCGGGCCGGTTGTCAATGAACTCGCCGCCGACAGGCGGAAGTGTCTTACCCTCCGGCTCTGCGGCCGGCTGGCGAGGTTTCGCTTGTGATTGGGCTGTCGTTTTCATTGCGTTGATCCAATCTTTCCGCCGTTAAAATAATGCCTTCCCCATTTCTTGATTTTGTTGCAACAAACGTCACCACCGATCAGATTCGCCTCTTGTCTGAATCGTTTTCATTTCCAAAACGACTTTCCGCCCTTGTGCCCGAAGCCGCCATGTACAGCCATGTCGACCAGCACCATTTCGTATTCCGGCGTCAGGTGGTGCCAGGTATACGTCCCTTTGCGATCATCCGGAGTGCCGTCGACCATCCTGTCGGCAATGGAGAAGTGCCTTGACCGGCTACTGCTGACGATATCGACCGTATTCCCGCTACGCATCTCCCCCTGCCCGCTGCCGGTACCTTCGTCGAGATTCACGTGACTGCTTGAGTCGACGGGATCGGCACCCACCGGGGTTGTGGTCGCGCGATTATTGCTGAAATCATCGATATTGCCGGCGCTGTCGTAGTCAAACTGATAGTAGGCGGTGCCAAAGTTTTTTGTCTTGATGAGCTTTTCGTCCGTGAGCCGCTGTGCAACAAACGTTGGATGCGATATCGGCACGGACACGGGACCGTATTGCCGATCCGCAAAATATTGAATCGGCGCGGCTTGCCCAGTCATCCTGCCGGCTGCACCACAAGTCCGGGGCATCGCAAACTGCGCGAGCTTTGCGCGCTGCGATACCATCCGTGGGCTGTTCTGGATACCGGAATTCATCGCGCGCTGCACGATGAGTTGAGCGCTCTGACCGAATACACCCGCCTCACGCACAACTGAACCGGCTCTCCCGCTTTTTGCTTCGTGAGAGGCCGCCGCGGATCTACCCTGATTCGAGCTCGATTCAGCGCGGGCCACCTTATCTCGCGGCCCGTCCTCCTTGATGGAAGTCTTGACGAATTCGCTCACATTTACCTCGTCTCGCAGCCGCCTTGGCCGGCGCATGCCAAACGCGGGCGCACGACGACGCTCTTGGTAATTTTATTGCAATGAATGTTCACGCTGAGCTCGTCATCATTCAGGGATTGTCGCTGTCGATCAAATTCAATCGGGTCTGCTCAGCTATGGTGTCGCGAATGTCGTTGACAAGCTGTGCCACCGTGACGTTTCGAAAGCCGTGATGCTGGCCCGCATGCTGCACTTCATCGTGAATATTGATCTGCGCCGCAGTGGCCGGCCCCGCCGCCCCTAGCGCGAGTATCCGGTTTATCGCGGTCCGCAAACTGCGCTTGAATCGCCGCCGGTCGCGCATCCTGTCTGCGTGCTGATGTACCAATTGAGCGGTGGCGACTTCTCCCGCGTGGTCGGCCAGCACCGATTTTTGCTGGATGGCTTTTGCGCCCATCACATCCGCCTCATGTTCCAGCCCTGGATCGTCGTTGACCGGCACACCATCCTTCATTTGCACGGTGGGCCGCACCCTGCCTTGCGCCTGCTGCACCACATGCCAGGCTTCGTGCGGCAGATGTTTCTCCTGCCCTGGTGCCACGTGGATGTCGGTGCCCTGCGCATAGGCAAGCGCATTCAACTGCGCCGGCTGGGGCGAGTTGTAGTGGACTTTGACGTCATCCATGGAAACACCGGAAAGCGACTCAATTCCAGACTTCAGATTGCTGGGCAGCCCTGTCTTGTTCGGCGTGGCATTCACCGAGTCTTTGTGCTGCGCCGGCGCTGCCTTCATCTGCAAATCCTCCTCTTCACGCTGCACCGGCATCGCCTTCATTTGCAGGTCGTCTTCCTCCCGCTGTACCGGCATCACCTTCATTTGCAGATCGTCTTCCTCGCGCTGCACCGGCATTGCCTTCATCTGTAGATCGTCTTCTTCGCGCTGCACCGGCATCGCCTTCATCTGCAAGTCGTCTTCCTCGCGCTGTACCGGCATCGCCTTCATTTGCAGGTCGTCTTCCTCGCGCTGTACCGGCATTGCCTTCATTTGCAGGTCGTCTTCCTCGCGCTGTACCGGCATTGCCTTCATCTGCAGATCGTCTTCCTCGCGCTGTACCGGCATTGCCTTTGCCTGTGCGGATATGCGCGGGCTGCGGCTGATTTCCTCATTCATCCTGCCTTGCAGCGTGTCCTGCGCTTTGCCTGCATGGTCTGCCGCGGCGCGCGAGCCCACACTGCGAGATTGCCTCAGTTGCCTATCGATCGCCATGACTATCTCCTTGTCCTGCCTGTCGAAATGATGCGGTGAATGAATTCAGGGTTTGACATTCGTACTCCCCGTCCCGGGCGGCGTTTCACCGATGAGGTGCGCACCGTGACGCGGGTGCTTCTTTTCATGCTGCGCTCGAATCTGCCGCATCGCCGCATCGGTGAATGGCGCCGCCTGCTGGTCGAGTTGCGAGTCGCTCACGCGGTGGTCCTTGTCCTGTACCAGATTCAGTACGGTCTGCCGCCAGCCGGCGACCGAGCCGATGTACAGGTCCGGACCGCCGAATTGCGCGGCGGTGGTATCGACCACGTAGGTCACGCCATCCCAGGTCGCGGTGGCGGCGGTGTGCTGGCGGCTGTGTCCATCCCTGGCGCCGGCGTTTTCCGCCCAGGTCAGCAATTGCGCACCGAGGTTTTGGCTGCCTTCGCCGTCGACCAGGGTGGCGAGGCATTGATGGACGTCCGCAGCGCAGGTCTGGCAGGAACCGGGTTTGTCGTCGAGGTACGAGCGCAGCATGTCCTTGAGCACACCGTCGGCCGGCTTTTGTTTCGGCCGTGCCTCTTCCAGTTGACGCGTCGACGGCAAGTTGCCTTGCACGGCCGTGGCTTCATGGCGCCCGGCAACGGCATGTGCGGCCGGCACGTGCACGTCTTCGCCGCCGCGATGCCGAAGTTTCGATTTCATATGCGCTCCGCCTCGGGCCGCGTGATGCGAACCGTCATGTCGTCCGGCAGGTAGCCTTTCACCACCTCGACCAGAGGCGATAGCGTCCGGCAGTACGCCACTACCGCGTCGCAGTCGCGGCCCAGCAACAGCGGATGATCGGGAAAATGCTGCGCGTCGAGCACATTGAAAATTGCCGCGCGCCCGGAGGAGGCGTACAGGCGGCAGATCATGTCGAACAGGAAATCGTTGTCGACGCTGCGATAGCCGAGCGCGCCGGAGGCGATCACGTAATCGACGCGCGGAAAGGCTGCAGTGCTGAAGTCGCCCTCGTAAAAGCGGCACGGCGTGCCGCCGGCGTAGCGCGCGTTGGCGTCAGCGATGAACTCGGGCATCTGGTCGATGCCCAAGTAGGCGACATCGGCAAAGCGCTGGTCGAGGAACGCCTTTAGGTCGCCGCGTCCGCAGCCGACGTCGAGCACCGTGCTGCCGGTGAAATCGGCCAGGGAGGCGATCACTTCGAAGCGCTTACTCTGGCTGTCGGCATTGCGCCAGCCGAGCGCCATCACGCCGTCGCGGCCGTATTCCGCGATGCGGTGGCGGTGAAAGTGCATGATGGTGGCGCGCTCGATCAGGTTCATGGCTGCGGCGGTTTCACGTTGCGGGCCTGCCAGAAGCTGTACAGCACCGAGGCGGCGGCCACCAGGCCGATATTGCGCGCGGTCCAGATTTGCTCCAGCCACTCGCGCAGGTATATGTCGCAGTTCAGCATGGCGATCAGCGGCAGCAGCATCAAGACGCCGCCGCCGATCAGGAACCAGAAATAGTTGTCCGACTGGATCAGCGCATGGCAACTAAATATGCGCAGCGACCAGGCGACGATGCCGACCAGCAGGGCGACCAGCATGCCGACGCGCAGCCACCAACGATTCAGGCAGATAAAACTGCAAAGACTTTGCTGCTTTGCGGACTCGGGAGTGCCGACCAGCACCTCGCCCAGCATGCGGTAGATATTCGCCCCCGCCGCCGGATCCGGCTGGTTCAGCGGCAGCGGCCACAGTGCCACACCGCCGAAGTTGTCCTTGAAGTAAATCAGGTCATCGACGAACTGCAGGTCGTCCATGCCGTTGTAGGTCACCACCGGCACCAGGCTGCGCAGGAAGAACTCGCGGTTGCTGCCTTTCAGGGAAGGCACATCCGGATACTCGGTGCTCCTGCGCAAGTTCTTCTTGCTGTCGGTGGTGGGCTCGCTGAGCAGGATCAGATAGTGCAGCGAGAACTTGTTGGTTTTTTCCACGATGTCGATGTTTTCCGTGATGCGGTTGTCTTTCAGCGTGAGCCCCTCCGCGCGCACCAGATAGCCGAACAGTCGGTTGAACCGGTACGCCGGCACCTTGTCCAGCATCTCGTCCGGGATCACCACGTTCAAGGCGTAGCCGCGCTGGGATCCACGCAGGGCGTGTTCGCGCATCTTGTCGATCAGCGCCGGCATGAAGCGCTCGAAGAAAGCCGCGAAGCGGTTGCCATCCTCCTTGTCGACGCCTTCGAAATAAACGGTGAGGCCGTCGCCCATGGTCGGCGGCGGCTCCAGGAACGACATCGAAGTTTTTAATTGCGAACGCCAGTCCTGCAGCTTGGCGTCAACGCGCGCCAGCGCATTGCCCGGCAGATTGGCGATCACCTGGTCGACTTTGTTTTCGTTTGCCAGCAGAGCCTTCCAGTCGGCGCGGTACAACACCAGGTCGAGTTTGCTGCCGTGCCTGCGCGCCTCGCGCGCGAAACCTGCCGAGTCGTCGCGATCGGTCCAGTGCATATCGTTGACGAGGCTGCCGTTGTCGTCGAAAGTGACGCCGGCATAGGCAATGCGCTTCATGAGGCTGAAGTCGACCGGTTGCGGTGTCGCGGGTTCAATCTTGGCGGCGTCCTTGCCGGCCGCGCCGTCGACCGGCTTGGCAGCCGCCACAACGGGTTGTGCCTCCCAGAAGGGATAGAAGCCGTAGGTCATCTTTTGCAACCCA
>CAZCKI010000059.1:0-10936 GCA_964498815.1 uncultured Burkholderiales bacterium | reverse complement strand
ATGTCACCGACATCGAGCTGCGGGTCATCATGGGCGGCAATCTCGTACCCAGCGTCACACCGTCCGGCTACCTGGGCTACACCGACGGCGCGATCATCAATGCCATGCAATTCGACAACGCTTTCCCGTACCTGAAGCATCCGATACCGGGCTCGCCCAACGGCCAGAACGGGGAAGACCCCAACCCGGATACGCCGTAATAGCCGGGTTCGACCGCGTGGCAAGTCGATGTGCAGCCGCGCCACGGCAACGTGGCGCGGCAGCGCAAACATGAGTCCTTTTCTATTTTATATATGAATTATTCGAGATTGTTCTCGGCCTGCCTGTGGCTGGCCGCGACCCTGGCTTGCGCCACGCCGCGTTTGCCGGTAGACGATAACGAGGTGCTGGAGCGCCTGCCGTTTCGCGCCAACGATCTGCTGGCACGGGATGCGCGCGCGCTGCGCACGGGGCGTGCCGCCGGCGAGCGCAATCTCGATCTGGCCCTGCGGGTGGCTGACCGGCATCTCGCCGCCGCGCGGCACTATGCCGATCCGCGTTTTCTCGGGCAAGCGCAGGCGGCGCTGGCGCCCTGGTGGAACGAAGCCGAGCCGCCGATGCCGGTGCTGGTGCTGCGCGCCACCCTGCGTCAAAGCAATCACGAGTTCGCGGCCGCGCTGGCGGACCTGAATAGAGCCGTGCTGCGCGAGCCGCGCCAGGCGCAAGCCTGGCTCACCAAGGCGACCGTCGAAGCCGTGATCGGCGATTACTCGGCGGCGCGCGCCAGTTGCGAGCCGCTGCGAACGCTGACCTCGCCCGCTATTTACGCCGCCTGCCTCGCGCCGATCGAAGGCGCCAGTGGCCAGACCTCATCGGGCCTGCGGCGGCTGGAGGCGAGCGTGTCGGCCGCGTCGCGTCTGCCCGGCGGCGTGTACGCCTGGGTGTTGTCCCTGCAGGCTGAACTGGCCGAACGCGCGGGACACTATGCCGATGCCGAGGCACGCTACCGCGCCTCGCTCGCGCTCGATCCGGCCGACAGCTACACCATCGCCGCATACGCCGATTATCTGCTCGATCGCGGCCGTGCGGCGGAGGTGCTGGATCTGGTGCCGGCCGACAGCCGCGTCGATACGCTGCTGCTGCGGCGGGTGCTGGCGCTGCCGCGGGGCAAGGTGAGCAGCGCCGGCGACCCCGCGGAGGCGCTCGCCGAACGCTACGCCGCGGCGCGGGCACGCGGCGACCGCATTCACCTGCGCGAAGAGGCGCGCTTCGAATTGCAGGCGCGCGGACGCGTCCGGGAAGCGCTGGCGCTGGCGCGCGAGAACTGGCGGCAACAAAAGGAACCGGCCGATTTGCGCGTGCTGCTCGAAGCGGCCGTCGCCGCACGCAATCGCGACGCGGCGCGCGATGCGCTGGCGTGGCAGACCCGCACCGGACTCGAGGGCGAGGCGATCGCGCGTCTGGCGGCGAAGGCGGCATTGCTGTGATGCGGCTGCTGTTTTTGCTGCTGGTCCTGCTCGGCGCGATGCCGTCTGCGTTCGCGCACAAGGCGAGCGACAGCTATCTGTCGCTGCAAGCCGAGGGCCGCGAAATACGCGGGCAGTGGGACATCGCCTTGCGCGATCTCGATGCCGCCATCGGTCTCGACGCCAATGGCGACGGCGAGATCCGCTGGGGCGAAGTGCGCGCCGCGCAGCACCGCATCGCCACCTACGCGCTGTCGCATTTGACGATCCGGGGTGACGGCGAGGCCTGCACGCTGTCGGCCGTCGAACATCTGATCGACCATCACAGCGATGGCGCCTACGCGGTGATGCGCCTGCGTGGCAGTTGCGCGCGGGATGTCGGCCGCCTGGCCGTCGACTATCGCCTGCTGTTCGACGTCGACGCGCAGCATCGCGGCTTGTTGAAGCTGAGCGCCGGCGGCACCACCGTCAGCGCGGTTTTCCCGGCCGACCGGCCTTTGCAGACGTTCCGAGTGGGCGAGGCCGGAACGTGGGCGCAGTTGACCGGATTTGTCCGCGACGGCATCAGGCACATCGCCGCCGGCTTCGATCACATCCTGTTCCTGATCGCGCTGCTGCTGCCCGCGGTGCTGGTGCGGGATAAGCAGAGGGGGTCCACATGGCTGCCGGTGACGACCTTGCCGGCCGCGCTCTGGAACGTGGCGAAAATCGTAACCGCATTCACCCTCGCGCACTCCATTACCCTGTCGCTCGCCACGCTAGGCCTGGTGAAGGTGCCTTCGCGCGCCATCGAGGCCCTGATCGCCGCTTCCGTGGTCGCCACCGCGGTCGACAATCTGTGGCCCTTCCTGCCGGCGCGCCGCTGGCTGATCGCTTTTGCCTTCGGTCTGGTCCACGGCTTCGGCTTCGCCACGGTGTTGCTGGACCTCGATCTTTCCCGCACCGGCCTCGCGGTCTCGCTGTTCGGTTTCAACCTCGGCGTCGAAATCGGCCAGCTGATGCTGGTGATGCTGGTGGTACCACTGGCCTATCTGGCCCGGGAACGCCGCGCCTACCCGCATCTGGTCGTCGGCGCGGGCTCGTCGCTGATCGCCGTCGTCGCGCTGGGCTGGCTGGTCGAGCGTTCCTTCCGGCTCCAATTCATGCCTTTCTAATCGCTTTTTCTTCCACTACGCCAACAAGGAGCATCCATGTCCCGCATCCTGTCCTCCGCATTTCTGCTGTCGTCGCTATCGCTGACCGTCCTTCCCGCGCACGCCGAGTGGTACGCCGGCGCCAGCGCCGGCGCCGCACGCGCGAAGTTCAACAGCGATAGCCTGACCACCCAGTTTCTCGATCTGGGTTTCACTTCCGCGCAGACCGACAACGACACCCGCGGCGACGCCTGGCGAGCGTTCGGCGGTTACCAGTTGCACCGTTACGTCGCGCTGGAGGCGGGCTGGACCGATCTCGGCCGCTTCGGCTTTCGCAGCAGCGTGACGCCGGCCGGAAGTTTGGAGGAACGCTTTTCGGTGAAGGGCTTCGACGCTGGCGTGGTGGGCCGCTGGCCGGTGACCGAACATATCCATCTGCTGGCCCGCGCGGGTGTGTTTCGCGCCGAACGCAAGGCCAGTTTCGCCGCCACCGGTTCGGTGGACCTGCTGGCCGGAACCGTCAACATGCGCACGCAGAAAAGCAGTAAGTCAACTTTCGGCGCCGGCGCCGACGTGGACCTCACACCTCACTTTACCGTGCGCGGTGAATGGGCGCGCTACCGCGGCCTGGGCGACGACCTCTTGCAGGGTTCGTCGAATATCGACACCTACACGATCGGCCTGATCTACCGGTTCTGACCATCCGTCTCACGGCGGGAGCGGTACGCCCGCAGGCTTTACCGCTCCGGACGATTTCCCCCCTACTTAGATCGCTCCCGCCTTTTTCAGCAGCTTGGCGACCGCCTCGGCCATCTTGCGATAGCCGGCGGCATTGGGATGCACCAGGTCCGATTTCAAGTTGTTGTCGCCCAGGATGTCCTTCAGCACATTGTTTTCGAGCGGCAGCGAAAATTCCTTGGCGAGCTCGCCGTAGAAATCGGGTGGCGCCGGCAGCAGGCTCGGCTTGGGGGTTGCCACCAGCAGCACCGCAATGCGGCGCGATTGGGCCAGGCGGATCATGGCGCGCAGGTTGGTGATGGTTTTGGCCTCGTCCATCTTCCTCAGAAAGTCGTTGCCGCCGTGGCACAGGATCAGCAACTTGGGTGCGGTCTCTTCCAGCACGGCGGGCAGGCGCGCGAGGCCGTCTTCGCTGATTTCGCCCGGTACGCCGGCATTGATCACCTTGTGGCCGACCAGGTCCTGCAATTGCGCCGGATACGCCTCGGCGGTATTGGCGCCGGTGCCGAAGGTGAGGCTGTCGCCGAAGGCGAGCACGGTGGCGCCGCCGTCGAGCGGAGGCAGGGGCGGCACCTTGCTGCAGGACAGGGCCGTGAGCAGGATGCCGCCGAGCAGTACAGCGCGAAATTTCATGGGCCGAGCATAGCGCAGTGCAGCAATTCGTGAAATATCCTTGCAGGCAATTTGCGCGACAATGACGGTCTGGGCAAAACCAGACGCTCGACGAGGAGACCATAACAATGAAAAATGCCGCCCTGGCGGGGTGGGGCAAGTGCCTGCCGCCCGCCGTGCTGACCAACGCCGATCTCGCCACCTTCCTGCCGACCGACGACGACTGGATCACCTCCCGCACCGGCATTCGCGAACGCCGCATCACCCACGTTCCCGGCATCGAGCTTTCCACCGTGGCGGCTCGGCGCGCGCTGGCCTGCGCCGGCATGGAAGCCGAAGAGCTCGACGTGATCATCTACGGCAGCACCAGCTTCGACGAATTTGCGCCCAACTGCGCCTCAGGCGTGCAGGCCAAGCTGGGCGCCAGGCACGCAGCGGCGATGGACCTCAACACCGCCTGCACCAGCTTCTTGTACGGCATGTCGGTGGCGACCGCGATGATCAAATCTGGTGCGGCCAAAAACGTGCTGGTGATCGGTGTGGAAGTGGTGTCGAAATTCATGGACTGGCACAACCGCAATGTGGCGGTGCTGTTCGGCGATGGTGCGGCGGCCTTTGTGCTGAAGGCGACCGACAGCGACGAGGGCATCGTCGCGGAGAAATTGCAGTGCTACGCCGATTCGCGCCAGACGCTGCGGGTGCGCGGCATGGGCAGCCTGTATTGCAATATCGGCGTGCCGCTGGGCGATACCTCCTGGGACTTCGACGGGCAGGAGATTTTCAAAAAAGCCGTCCATGGCATGGGGGATGCTTCCACCGAAGTGCTGGCGCGTGCCGGCGTGACCATAGCCCAGGTCGACGTGGTGGTGCCGCACCAGGCCAACCTCAGGATCATCGAAGCGGTGGCGAAGCGCGCTGGCGCGCCTATGGATAAAGTTTTTCTCACCGTGCACAAATACGGCAATATGTCCGCCGCCACCGCGCCGATCGCGCTGATAGAAGCGCTGGAGGAAGGTCGCGTACCCAAGCGCGGGCTGGTGCTGATCCCTGCTTTCGGCGCGGGGCTCACGCTATCGGCGCACCTGATTCGCTGGGGCGAGCGCACCACGCCGCTCGCCGTTTCGGATGCGGAACTGCCACCTTGTACTCAAACCGGGCTGGAGATTGTGCAGGGAATTTTGGCGCATAAGGTGGCGTCGCGAGAGCAGTCGGAAGAGATTTTGCGCAAGGCAACGTTTTCGGAAACGGCCTGAACCCGAGCTTGCTGAAAATCAAGAAGCGGTCAGCCGCCACTCGCAATAGTGCAGTTGACTACAGCGCCGCAGTCTTGATCGCGGGGCTTTCCGCGCCTGTCGCCTGCCGTGCGAGAAAATCGCGATAGGCGATGTCGATGCCGGCTTCCAGGCTGGTATTCGGTTGCCAGCCCAGCGACTGGATGCGCGAGATATCCAGAAGCTTGCGCGGCGTGCCGTCCGGCTTGCTGCTGTCCCAGACAATTTTTCCCCGGTATCCGACCACCTTTGCCACCAGTTCCACCAATTCCCGGATGGTGCTATCCTGCCCGCAGCCGATGTTCACCAAGGGCTGGCGCGGTGTGGGGAACACGGCCGAAATCCGTTCCCACGGGCGTTGCAGCAACAACAGGCAGGCCGCTGCCAGATCGTCGCTGAACAAAAACTCGCGTCGCGGTGCACCCGAGCCCCAGGCGGTGAGCGTCGGCTGGTTTTGCATCTTGGCAAGGTGCGCCTTGTGGATCAGCGCCGGCAACACGTGTGAACTCTGCAAATCGAAGTTATCGCCGATGCCGTACAGGTTGGTCGGCATCGCGCATACAAAATGCGTGCCGTATTGGCGGTTGTACGCGGCGCACATTTCGATGCCGGCGATTTTCGCCAGTGCATAGGGCTGGTTGGTCGGCTCCAGCGGGCCCGTCAGCAGGTATTCTTCCTTGATCGGCTGAGGACATTCCCGCGGATAGATGCAACTGGAGCCCATGAACAGCAGTCGCTTGACTCCGTGCTGCCAGGCCTGGTGGATGACATTGGTCTGCACCGCCAGGTTGCCGTGGATGAACTCGGCCGGATAACTGTCATTGGCATGAATGCCGCCCACTTTGGCCGCAGCCAGCACAACCTGGTCGGGACGCTGTTCGGCGAAGAAATGCGCCACCGCACTTTGATCGGTCAACTCCAGTTCCTTGTGGCTGTGCAGGATCAGATTACGATAGCCGGCGGTCTGCAGGGCGCGAACCATCGCCGAGCCGACCAGCCCCTTGTGTCCGGCCACATAAATCCTGGAGTCTTTCGCGATTGCGTCGGTCATATCGGCTCCGCTATTCGATGCGGTCGGCCTTCTTGTAGCCATGCCTGCTGTTCAACTCATCGCGTTGAGCTTCGGCAAGGTCCGCTTGCACCATCTCCTGCACCAGTTGGTGGAAGGGCGTCTTGGCCACCCAGCCCAGCTTTTGCCGGGCCTTGGTCGCATCCCCCAGCAGCGATTCGACTTCCGCCGGCCGATAATATTTCGGATCGACCCGGACGACGATATTGCCGCTCGCATCCGTGCCGATTTCCTGCTCTTCGTGGCCGCTCCAGGTGAGGGTCATTCCCAACTCACCGGCGGCTGCGTCGACAAAATCGCGCACGCTGTATTGCTGCCCGCTGGCGATGACGAAGTCCTCCGCCTGCTCCTGTTGCAGCATCAGCCATTGCGCCTCCACGTAGTCGCGCGCGTGGCCCCAGTCGCGTTTGGCGTCGAGATTGCCCAGGTACAGGCAGGCTTGCGAACCGAGCTTGATACGCGCCAGTGCGCGGGTGATTTTGCGGGTGACGAAGGTCTCGCCACGCAGCGGCGATTCGTGATTGAAGAGGATGCCGTTGCAAGCGTAAATTCCGTAGGCTTCGCGATAGTTGACGGTAATCCAGTAGGCATACAGCTTGGCGACACCGTACGGCGAGCGCGGATAAAACGGCGTTGTTTCCGATTGCGGAGTCTCTTGCACTTTGCCGTACAGCTCCGAGGTCGAAGCCTGGTAAAAGCGGGTCTTCTTTTCCAGGCCCAGGATGCGGATCGCTTCCAGGATTCGGAGCGCGCCGACGGCGTCCGAATTGGCCGTGTATTCCGGCTCTTCGAAGCTGACCGCGACGTGGCTTTGCGCGCCGAGGTTGTAAATTTCGTCCGGCTGCACCTGCTGGATTACCCGCGTCAGGCTCATCGAATCGGTAAGGTCGCCGTGGTGCAGGAACAGGCGCACATCGCGTTCGTGGCGGTCCTGGTACAGGTGATCGATGCGGTCGGTATTGAAGAGCGAAGTGCGCCGCTTGATGCCGTGCACGATGTAGCCCTTGTCGAGCAGGAACTCGGCAAGATAGGCGCCGTCCTGGCCGGTAATACCGGTAATGAGTGCGATTTTATTGTTCATGTCGGTATTGTCGCCGTTTTTTCCGCCGCTGCGACACGGCCGTATTGGTCATCGTATCGCTGGATATCGTCTTCGCCGACATAGCTGCCGACCTGCACCTCGATGATTTGCAGGGCGCCGGCTCCCAGGTTTTCCAGCCGATGCTGGGCGCCGATCGGAATATACGTGCTTTGATTCGCGCCCAGCGAGGTAACCTGTCCGTCGCAGGTCACTGTGGCGGTACCCGCGACCACCACCCAATGCTCCGAACGATGCCGGTGGCTTTGCAGGCTGAGGCGTCCGCCGGGGTTGACTTCGATGCGCTTGATCTTGAAGCCCGGTCCTTCTTCCAGCACCGTGTAGCTTCCCCAGGGTCTGCGCACCGTCGTGTGCTCGATGTGATGCATGCCGCCGCGCTGCTGCAGAGCTTCGACTATCTTTTTGACTTTCTGTGATTCGCCGCGCTTGCTGACCAGGATCGCATCGGCCGTCTCGACAATGCTCACGTCTTCCATGCCGACCGCGGCGATCAGACGCTTGTCGCTGCGTATCAGCGAATTGCGGCAGTCCAGCGCCAGCACGTCGCCGCGCAGGGCGTTGCCTTCCCCATCCTTTTCGGCAATGTCGTACACGGCATCCCAGGAACCGACGTCCGACCAGCCGATATCGGCCGGCACCAGGAATAGATTGCTCGATTTTTCCAGTACGCCGTGGTCGATCGAGATCGACGGCGCAGCGAAAAAATGCAGCTTCACCGCGGCGTCAAACGATTCGCCGGCTTTGACCGCTGTCGCGATGCGATCCAGCACCACGCCGAGTGCCGGGAGCGAGGCGTGAATTTCGGCGAGGATAACCGAAGCCCGCCAGACAAACATGCCGGAATTCCAGTAATAACCGCCTTCGGCCAAAAAGCTCGTTGCCGTCGCCAGATCCGGTTTTTCCTTGAAGGCTTCGACGCGGCATACCTCGTTGGCAATGACCTTGCCGGCCTTGATGTAGCCGAATCCGGTGTCCGGCGACCTGGGCGTGATGCCAAAAGTGACCATCTTCCCGCCGGCGGCGCTCGTCAACGCAAGGTTCAGGCAGGCGTGAAAATCGGCTATGCGGCGAATCACATGGTCAGCGGGCAGTACCACCATGACTGGATCGACGCCGGCCAGAAGCAATTTGAGCGCGGCAATGCCGATGGCAGGCGCGGTATTGCGAGGTTCGGGTTCGAGCAGAGTTTGGTATTGCGCGAGGTGGACCAGACCTTCACCGCGCGCGGCCGCTGCGCTGGTAACGATCAAAATATCGGCGGTCGCAACGACAGTTTGCAAGCGCTCGACCGTGGCATCGAGCAAAGTAGGGGTGCCGTCCAGGGGCAGGAATTGCTTGGGCAAGGACTGGCGCGAAAGCGGCCAGAGCCGTGTCCCGGATCCTCCCGCGAGGATGACCGCCACCGGCGGATGATCGGGAAACTCGGACATATTTCAGAGGAAAAAAGGGCAAAATGGAGATTACCCGACTCGGTGCCGGGGCGTGTATGTGCAACACCGCGCCGACAGCCCTGTAACCAGCTGTAAACTACATTGACGGGAGAGGCGTTGGTAGATACCATTAGAGGGGCCTGAAATAACCCTATTCCGCGATGCAGCAATTGGAAAAAATCGCTATAATTCGTGGGGTTAGAGAATTTGCAGTCAATTTTGGAATAGATTCCGACAATTGCGGGGAACAAAAAATGAAAATCAAAATGATCAATGGCGCAATTTGCAGCATTCTGTTGCTGGGGGCGGCAACCGTCGCGTCGGCGCAAAGCACCGGCACGGTAAAGCCGCAATACCAGATTCCGACCGAGCAAACCGAGTCGGAAGACGCACCGAAAGGCATCAATGCCGGAGACGGGCTGACCTTTTACCCGAAAAGCAATTTCAGCGTCGGCAAAGATACCAACCTGTTTTTGGCGAATACGGGTGCACGGTCCTCGACGTTTTATTTGTGGAATCCGGCCTTCGTCTTTGAAGCCAAGAGCCAGTCTTCCGTATACAAAATCGACTATGACGCCAAGCTGAATCGTTACGACAAGAGCTCGGCGGACGACTATAGCGACCAGGCGCTCAAGGGCACGGCGGAATACGTGTTCGATCGCAGTACCGGCCTGCGGCTCGGCGCCGAATACAACGCGCTGCACGATCCGCGCGGATCGACCGACACTGCCATCTCGGCGTCGCCGGATCTTTACTATACGGCTGGCCCCACCGGATTGTTCGCCTATGGCGCCAACGATGCGTTCGGTCGTTTCGAGTTGCAGGGCGGGCTGATCAACAAACGCTATACCAATAACCGCGCCAACACTGCCATCAATGATCGCGATACCGGCAGCATCGCCACGCGTTTCTTCGTGCGCATTGCTCCCAAGACTTCGATCCTGTTCGAAGCGCGCAACGATCGCTTCGACTACGTGTCGAACCTGTCGCTGCAAGACAGCAAGGAACGCCGTTATTTCGTCGGTATCACCTGGGAAGCCACGGCAGCGACGACCGGTACGATCAAGATCGGTCGCCTGAAGAAGGATTTTGACAGTACGTCGCGTCAGGATTCGTCGACCGGAAGCTGGGAAGCCAACGTGCAGTGGAAGCCGATGAGCTATTCCACCTTCGACTTCGCCACTTCCAAGAGTTCGGCTGAATCGACCGGACTGGGCGACTTCATTCTGACCAAGCGCTATAGCGTGGGCTGGACGCATGGTTGGACTTCCCGTGTCACCTCGTTTGCGACCTTCAGCCACAACCAGGATGATTTTGTGAGCACCAGTCGTAGCGACAAGACCAATTCGTTGGGCTTCAAGGTCACGTACAAGCTGTCGTCGGTCTGGAACCTTGCCGGTGAAGTCAACCACACCAAGCGCGATTCCAGCCAGTCCAATTTCCAATACGACCGCAATCTCTATCAGCTGACGCTGGGCGCCGCGCTGTAATTATCGCGGGACTATAATCGGGGCTCTGTCGTCTGGGACGGCGGAGCCTTTTTGTTTCGGGAAAGCAGGGCCATGAAATTTCGCGCTTCGACAGGTGTCTGCGAGGCACTGGCGGCCGCCATCTTGTTCTTTTTCGCCGTACTTTCGGCCGGGGCACAAGCACCTTCCGCCGGTGGTTCCCGGGAACTATCGACCTACAAGCTGGGCGTGGGAGATGTCATCTCCGTCCAGGTGATCGGCGAAGACGACCTGAAGCGAGAGAGAGTCAGGCTGTCCGACGCGGGCACGCTGTCGTTTCCGTATCTGGGCGAGATTCGCGTTCGCGGTCTCACGGTGGGCGAACTGGAAGCGCTGATTACCACCGGCCTGAAAGGCCGTTACCTGCTGGACCCGCAAGTCACGGTGACGATCCAGGAGTACCGCAATTACTTCGTCAATGGCTCCGTGGAAAAGCCGGGCGGCTACGCGTATACGCCGGGCCTCACGGTGCGCAAGGCCATCTCGATCGCGGGTGGCTTCAAGGAACGCGCGTCGCGCGAAAAAATCAACGTGATTCGCGAGGATGATCCGAAAGGCATCTCGCAGCGTATCGCACTCGATGCGCCGGTGCGGCCGGGCGATATCATCACCGTCGAAGAAAGTTTTTTCT
>CAZCKI010000058.1:0-11047 GCA_964498815.1 uncultured Burkholderiales bacterium | reverse complement strand
CGAGCCGACGCTGGGCCTGGACATCATCTATCGCAAGGAGTTTTACGACTCCCTGCTCAACGACTACTTCGACGGCAACCGCACCATCGTGGTGACGACGCACCAGGTGGAGGAAATCCAGCACGTGCTCACCGATCTGATGTTCATCGATCGCGGCCGTATCGTGCTCAGCAGTAGCATGGAGGAATTCGAGTCGCGCTACACCGAGGCGATGATCGCGCCGCAGCAGGTCGCCGCCGCCCGCGCCCTCAATCCCATCCGCGAACAACAGGCCTTCGGCCGTAGCGTCATGCTGTTCGACCGTGTGGACCGCGCACAATTGGCGGCGTTGGGCGAGGTGCGCACCCCCGCCATCGCCGATCTGTTCGTGGCGGTGGTCGGCGGCAGTGCCGCGCAAGGCTCGGGAGGCGCGGCATGAGTATCCCGGACAAGGTACTGCCCGAGTCCCCGCCTGGCGATCGATCGGCCGCGCCGGCGACGCTGCATGCGACACGGCCCCTGTACTGGGCCATGCGGCGGGAATTGTGGGAGAACCGCTCGCTCTATATCGTGCCCCTGATCGTCGCCGCACTGGTGCTGATCGCTTACGTGATCAGCGCGACCCGCACGCAGCATCGTCCGCCGGCCGCGGCGATTCTCTCGGCGCTGGACCCCGTGCAGCAGGGCCTGTTGCTGGCCGTACCGTACGGCATCAGCGCCCTCGCGGTTATCAACATCACGATCATCGTCGCGTGTTTCTATTGTCTCGACGCGCTGTACGGAGAGCGGCGCGATCGCAGCATCCTGTTCTGGAAGTCGCTGCCGGTTTCCGACTTCACCACGGTGCTGGCCAAGCTGAGCATGCCGTTTGTCGTCCTGCCGGCGATGACTCTTGCCATCATCATCGGCATGCATCTAGCCCTGCTGCTGCTGCAAACCGCGTTCATGTCCGCGGACGGCGCGGGTGCTGCGATACTCTGGGCGCAGTTGCCGATGCTGAAAATTCTGCTATCGGTGCTCTACGCACTGCCCGCGTTCGCGCTCTGGTATGCGCCGATCTACGGCTGGCTGCTGCTGGTTTCCGCCTGGGCGCAACGCTCGACATTTTTGTGGGCGGTGTTGCCGCCGCTGGGGCTCTGTGCCGCGGAAAAACTCGCCCTCGATTCCTCGAGCCTCTACACCATTCTGAATCACCGTCTGTGGGGCGCCCTCAAGGAAGCCTTCGCCTTCAAAGTGGATATCCCCGCCGGCGCGCTCGCGGAGCGGGCAGCCGCCGCAGGCGGCAAGGCTCCGCGCCCGCAGCCCATCATCGACATGATTCCCGACCCGACCAAGTTCCTGGGTAACCCGGATCTGTGGATCGGCCTGGGCATTGCCGCAGCTTGCATCGTGGCGGTGGTTTGGTTGCGCCGGTCGCGCGAACCGGTTTGATGTATCCGCATCGCATATTGCAACGAGGAGACAGCACATGACCATCATCACCCGTTTGTCAAAGACGCTTGCTTATCGCTTCCTCGTTGTCCTTGCCGGTTGCCTGTTCCTGGCGCAGCCCTCGACGGCAGCGGAAGGGGGCAATCTCGTCGATACGCGCTGGCTCGCGCAGCACCTCGAATCGCCGGACCTGCTGCTGCTCGATGCGTCGCCCCGACCCTTGCACGCGAGGAACCACATTCCCGGTGCGGTCAGTGTCGATGTGTTCGCGGTGGCGACCTACGGCTTGCGCGAAATGCCGGTCCAGGAGATCGAGCGGATCTATCAGTCGCTGGGAATCGATACGAAAAAGAAAGTCGTGGTGTATGACCAGGGCGGGACCTGGTTCGCGACGCGGCTGTTCTTCGCGCTGCATTATCACGGCTTTCCGACGAATCGTCTCTACATCCTGAATGGCGGGCTTGCCAAGTGGCAGGCTGAAGGGCTGCCGCTCACCAAATCGGCCACACCGGCGCCGAAAGCCGGTTCATTCAGGATCACCAAGATCAACGAAGACGAAAGGTCGCGGCTACCGGATCTCGTGACCGCGTCCGGAGACGGCGCACACAAAGTGTTGCTCGACGCGCTTGGCCCCGACTATCACTACGGGGGAGCGAGCTTCTTCGACAAGTCTGGGCACATCCCGCACGCCGTCCTGCTGCCCGGCGAAGATTTTTTCAACGCCGACAAGACCTTCAAGTCGCCCGATGAGATCAAGACGATGCTTGCCTACTTCTCCATTCGGCCGGATCAGGAAATTCACGCGCATTGCGGCGGCGGCGGCGCGGCCAGCATCCCCTACTTCGCGCTCAAATACCTGGTCGGCTATTCGAAGGTGAAGCTCTCCATCGAATCGCAGATGGGATGGCTGCAGGACGATCGCGAGCTGCCGTTTTGGACCTACGCCACGCCCTCGATGATGCGTCAGACCGACTGGCTGAAAGCCTGGAGCGGCAAGATGCTGCGCATGTATGGCATCGCGCGCGTGAGCGTGGTGGACGTGAGAACGCCCGCTGCATACGCCCAAGGCCATCTGCCTTTCGCGCTCAATGTTCCTGCGGAGACATTCAAGGAGCTCGCGAACGACCCTCGCAAGCTCGCGGAAATCCTCGGTGCTTCGGGCGTGGATGCCTCGCACGAGGCAGTCGTGGTCTCGGGCGCGGGGCTCACCAAGGAGGCGGCCCTGGCCTTCGCGATGCTCGAAAAGCTCGGGCAAAAGAAAGTGTCCGTCTTTACGGATTCGATGGATTCCGTGGAGTCCCTGGACAAGATGGCGCGCCTGGGGATCGCGACGACGAAAGAGGCGACCGTCGTCGGCGCGCCGGGCAAGCCGGGTGATTTGGCGGTGCCGCCCACGACCTATGTCGCAAGCGCGCCGCCGGGCGTCAAGCTCGCGCGGGCGGACGCCGCCGCTGGCATTTATCCCAAGGTCTACATCGCCTCCGGCGCGAGCGTGCCCGCGCGGGCGCCCGACGGGAAAGTGTTCCACCTCCCATACACGGAGTTTCTGAACCCCGACGGCACGCCCAAGGCTGCCAAGGAAATTTGGGCGATCCTCGCCAAGGCCGGGGTTCCGAGGTATGTCGAGATCGTCTGTATTTCCGATGATCCGGGTGAAGCGGCAGTCAACTACTTCGTCCTCAAGTTGATGGGCTACCCGGACGCGAAAGTGTCGGTGAGTTAGACCACCGCCGGATGCAGGTAAATAACATGAATGCAATCCTGTCCGCTGCACGCTGGGACTTCGATGATCCGGCGGCCAAATCACTGAAGGCTGCGGCCACGTTCTGGTTTGTAGCCGCCGTGGCCGGCCAATGGATGTTCGCCTACTACATGGTTGCTTTGTACGGTGGTTCCGCCGTGCAGGGGAACTGGGCGCCGTGGGAAAAGCATGGTTTCAATGCCGCCGATGCCGCCGGCAGTGCCGCCATCGTCGTGCACCTGTTGTTCGCCGTCGTCCTGACCGTCGGCGGTCCCTTGCAACTGATCCCGCAGGTCCGGATCCACGCGCCCCGGCTGCATCGCTGGAATGGCCGCGTGTTCCTGACGGCAGCGGCAATCTCGGCGATTGCGGGGCTTTTCATGGTGTGGATGCGCGGCACCGTCGGCAGCTTTCTATCCCACCTCGCCATCAGCCTCGATGCGGTGCTGATCCTGCTTTGCGGGGCGATGGCGCTGCGTCATGCGCTGGCGCGCCAATTCGCCGTGCACCGGCGCTGGGCGCTGCGACTGTTCCTGGTGGTGAACGGCGTGTGGTTCTTTCGCGTGGGCCTGATGTTCTGGCTGATCGTCAATCGCGGCCCGGCCGGCTTCGACCCCAAGACTTTCCAAGGGCCGTTCATCGACATCCTGTCGTTCGCGGAATCGCTGTTGCCTTTGGCGGTGCTGGAACTCTATCTGCGCGCGCGGGACGGCGGCAGTGCGGCCGGACGTTGGGCAGTGACTGGGCTGCTGCTGGTGGCGACAGTTGCGATGGGCGTCGGTATTTTCGGCGCGACCATGGGCATGTGGTTGCCGAAGATTCGCTGAGAGGAGATGATCATGGTGTTGATTCACATTTTTGCCGGCCTGCTCGCCATCGTCGCCGGCGGCGTCGCGCTTTCGGTATTGAAGGGTGGCACGCTGCACCGCCAGACCGGAACCATTTTCGTTTACACCATGCTGGTCATGTCCGGTACCGGCGCGGGCATGGCGATCGTAAAAGCTGTCGCGCTTTCGCCGCTGCCTCTCGGCCTCAAGTTGCAGGGCGATGCGATGGGAGGATTGTTGACGTTCTACCTGGTGGTCACGGCATTATTGACGGTGCGGCCACTTGCGCCAAAGTACCGATGGATAAATGTGGTTGCCAATGTTGCGGCGTTCGCCATGTTCGTCACGGCCTACTACTGGGGCTTTGATGCCTTGAGCAATGCTAACGGCAGGCGCGGCGGATACCCGGCCGCGCTGTACTTCATCCAGGGCAGCATTGCGCTGCTGGCCGCGGTCGGCGACTGGCGCGCTAACCTGTTGAACGGACTGAAAGGCGCGCAGCGCCTCGGCCGGCATTTGTGGCGCATGTGTTTTGCCATGCTGATCGCGACAGCTTCATTGTTCCTCGGCCAGATGCAGGTCTTCCCGGTCGAGATGCGCAAGCCGCTGCTGCTCATGATGCCGGTGCTGCTTGTAATCGGTGCATTGCTCTACTGGCTCGTTCGCATTTCGGTTCCACGCTGGCGGCCGGCGGCGCGGAAGCAGAGCCACGCTCCCAGGTTTGTGCCGGCAGAGCAATCATGAGCCAGGCCGCGGTCGACCCAACGCAACGCCTGGCGGCCAAAGTGGTCGGATTGTGCTACCTGCTGGCAATGGTAACGGCGGTATTCGGCTTCAGTGTTCGCGGGAAACTGGTGGTGGCGGATAGTGCACTGGAAACCGCCCGCAACATCATGGCCTCCGAGCAGTTGTTCCGCCTCGGCACTGCCAGCGACCTGCTCACTTTCATTATCGACATCGTGCTGATCACGTCGATTTATGTCGTATTGAGGCCGGTCAACCGCTATCTCGCGCTGGTCGCCTTGCTTTGGCGCGTGATCGAGACAGCACTGCTGGCGGTCGTCACACTCAATTGCCTTGACGTATTGCGTTACCTTGGCAGTGCGGAGTACCTGCGCGTGTTTGAAGTCGAACGCCTGCACGCATTGGCGCGGTTTTCGATCGCCGCCATCGGCGGCGGCTATTACTTCGGATTTGTCTTCCTCGGCCTCGGTTCGGCGCTTTTCAGCTACCTGTGGTGGCGATCCGGCTATGTGCCGAAGTCGCTGGCCATGCTAGGCATATTTGCTTCACTGTTGCTTGCGGCATGCAATTTTGCCTTCATCATCGACCCGGCGCTGGCCAAAGTAGTGGCGCCGTACTACATGGCGCCGATGGGCCTGTTCGAGGTGGCAATGGGGTTCTGGCTGTTATTCGCGGAGCTGCGCTCGCCGCCGGATTCGCGCGCGGCTGTATAAGCAGGCTTGTCGAGGCGGGTAGCAGAAAGGGACATTGCGCGACTCGCGAATAGGGGTAATTCAGGGAATAATACGCTCGCTGTTGCCCGAATTCGCCTGTTCCCTGGAGTTGCGCAATGTGTAGAAGCATCAAGACCCTGTTCAATTTCGAACCGCCCACGACGCAAGACGAGATTCGCGCGGCCGCGCTGCAATTCGTACGCAAGGTGAGTGGATTCAACAAACCTTCGCAGGCCAATGAAGCCGCGTTTATTGCGGCCATCGACGAGATCACCTCTGCCAGCGCGAAGCTGCTGAATTCGTTGCATACCAATGCATCGCCGAAAAGTCGCGAGGAAGAGGCGGCGAAGTCGCGCATGCGATACCTGCAGCGTGCGCCGGTCCCGTCCGCCGTGCACAAAGAATAGATTGTAAGCATGCCTGTCTACGAACTTGCCGCCGTCGGCGCTGCGGCGTGCTGGGCATTGACGGCCCTGATCTCGGCCGGTCCCGCCGGCCACCTTGGCGCACCGGCCTTCAATCGCTTGCGGCAAGGTTTTGTTGCTCTGATGCTGGCGTTCTATGTTGGGTTCACCGGCAACTGGCAGCAATTGACGGCGTCGAATCTGTCGCCGATATTGATTTCGGGTCTGATCGGCATTTTCGCCGGTGACACCTTGTTGTTTGCCTCGCTCAATCGCGTAGGACCGCGGCGGTCGGGCATCCTGTTTGCGATGAACGCGCCGCTCGCGGCGATACTCGGCTGGCTGGTGCTGGGCGAAACGCTGGTGCTGCAGGCGGTGGTGGGCGTGGCGCTGACGGTCGCGGGGGTTGCGCTCGCCATCTATTTCGGCGGCAGCCGCGCGCCGCCGGGGCAGGGCCATCACTGGGAAGAAACCAAGGGTGCGTTGTGGATCGGCGTCGCGCTGGGGCTGTCGGCGGCGGCCTGTCAGGCGGTCGCTTCGTTGATGATGCGCCCGGTGATGGCCTCCGGCATAGATCCGCTGGCGGCTTCCATGGTGCGGGTGTCGATCGCAGCACTATCGTTGACCGTGCTGCTGCAGTTGCCGATTCCGGCGATCCGTCAGCGCAATCCCCTTACCTGGCGCGTCGCCGCGCTGACGGCGCTGAGCGGCATTCTCGCGCTGGCGATCGGCATGACTCTGCTGCTATTCGCACTTTCCGGCGGCAAAGTAGGCATCGTCTCAACTCTGTCGGCGACATCGCCCGTCATCATCCTGCCGCTGATCTGGCTGCGAACCGGCATTCGCCCGGCAGCGGGAGCGTGGGCCGGGGCCTTGATCGTGATCGTCGGCATGGCCTTGATTTTTACGCGTTAGGCGTGATTGGCCTTCAACACGTCACCGGGTGCACGGTTGTTTACAGCGGGAGATTGGGCATCGGTCCAACCGCAGCGTCGGCCTGTGCGGGCGTATGTGCGACATTCATCACCATCGAAACGGTGATGAAATAGCCGGCGACCGCGACCATGTCGATGACGCCGTTCTCGCCGAATACGCGGACTGCGCGCCGATAGGTGGTATCGCAGACTCCTTTGTTGCGTAGCAACTCCTCGCAGAAATCATAGGCGGATTCCACGTCGGTATTCATGCCGGCGGGTCGCCGGCCGTCGGCGAGTGCCTGGATGATTTCTTCGCCGATGCCGGCTTTCAACGCCAGGGGTACGTGCACCGCCCATTCGAATTGCTGGGTCCACTCGCGCGAAATGATCAGCATGATGAATTCGCTGATATGCGCTTGCAGCGAACTCTGGAAGCGCAGGTACTCGCCGACCTTTTGCAACCGGTCCATCAGCTCCGGTGTACGAAGCAGCGCAATGAAGGGGCCTTTCACGCCCTTGCGCGGACCGGCGATCAGATCATCGGCGGCTTTTTGTTGCGCGTCGTTCATCCGTTCGCGGGAGAGGGGGGGCATGCGGTCGTTCATGATTTCGCTCCTTGTGGGCAGATCGCCCTGAAATGATGGGCGGCGGCGCATCGCCCTTGCGATGCCGAGGTACTCGTCAACAACTTGCCGTTGCTCTTCAGCAACCGAAGTCTGTGGTCGGCCGAGGACCTTGCGCCGCTCGCTTTTCGGTGGCTGCGTGGCCGGCTGCTTGTCGATGGATGGCGGCATGCGGTCGTTCATGATTCTGCTCCGGGACTTGCTGTGAAGAATAGGGTGCCCGCGCTCAGCGCCAGCACCAGCGCGGCGGCCAGCAGCGCCTGTGCAACGTTGCTGCGATAGGCGACCCAGAGCGGGCCGGCAATTTGGCCGAGCGCGAATGCCGAGGTCATGGCGGCGATCAGCGGCCGCGCCAGCTCACCGGCAACGCGGCGAGCCTCCCGCATGCCGGCCATGGTGATTACCATGAAGGTGCCGCCGACCAGCACCGAGGCCGCCAGGATTCCGGCCAGGCCCGGTGCAACCAGCGGCAGCACCACGCCCAAGGCCATCAACAGGGCCGCAACGCTCCATACGCATCGCTGGTCGGCAAAGCGGCCGGCCAGCACGGTCGAGCCGGCGGCAGCAGCACCGAACACCGGCCAGGCCCAGCCGAAGATCATCGGGTCGGCGATGATCTCCTTCGCCATCGCGGGGAGAAAAGTCGCCGGAACGACGTAGCCGAAGCCGCATATGCCGTAGCAAATGACCAGCAGCCCATGGCGCGGTCCGCGCGCGTTGGAATGGGCGTGGACGGACGCTTTGCCGACAGGCTCGAATGATCGCCAAAGCAGCGCAGTCACCGCAAAGGACATCAGGCCGAGCGCGATCCAGGCGGCGATCGCTGACGCATGTGCCGCCATGACGGTCAGGCACGCGGCGCCGGCAACAGCAATGCCTGCGCCGACACCGGCAAACAGCGTGCCGCCTTTTGCGCGCCTTTCCAGTGCCCAGGCGGACACGAACACCAAAACCCAGGCGCTGGCGATGCCGGCGATCGCGCGCAAGGCAAACCAGACGGCCGGGCAGTCGCGCATCGCCATCGCCAGGGTGGACAGGCTGATGGCGAGCAGGCCGATGCGGATGGCGACGGTCGGCGCGAGGGGTACGCGAATGGCCGCCAGCGCACCGGCCAGATAACCGATGTAGTTTGCCGAGGCGAGCCAGCTTCCTTGCGCGATGGAAAGTCCCTGGTCCGCCTGCATCATCGGCAGGATCGGCGTGAAGGCGAATCGTCCGATACCCATGGCGACCGCGAGGGCAGCCATTCCGGCGAGAGCAGGAGAGTTGATCAGCATGACGCAGTCTAGGTTGACGGAGGCGATTAAAAAAGTGAATAATTCAGAACAAATCATTCTCTATTTGTGAATATGGACCTCACCGCACTGCGAATCTTCAAGGCCGTCGCCGAGACCGGTGGCGTCAACAAGGCCGCCGACAAGCTGCACCGCGTGCCTTCGAACGTCACCACCCGCATCCGCCAACTGGAGGAAAGCCTGGGCACGCAATTGTTCGCGCGCGAAAAGCGGCGTCTTACGCTTTCGCAGGAGGGCAAGCTGCTGCTGACCTTTGCCGATCGCCTGCTGCGCTTGTCGACCGAGGCGGAGGAGGCGATGCGCAGCGGCAAGCCGCGCGGTACGCTACGCGTCGGCGCGCTGGAAAGCACCGCCGCCGCCCGTTTGCCGCCGATTCTTTCCCGATATCACAAGCTGTATCCGGACGTGATCATCGAGCTGGTCACCGGCACCGCCGGCGCGCTGGTTACGCGGGTGCAACAGCAGGACGTGGAAGCGGCGTTCGTGGCGGAGCCTTTCAATGCGCATGGTCTGGTCACCAAGTTCGTGTTCCTGGAAGAACTGGTGCTGATCGCTCCCAAAAGCGTGGGACTGGTCCGCTCACCGAAAGATATCGGCAAACGCACCGTGATCGCCTTCGCCAACGGCTGTGCCTATCGCCGACGCTTGGAGGCATGGCTGGCGAAGGCCAAGGTATTGCCGGACCGGGTGATGGAATTCCAGTCGTATCACGCCATTGTGGCCTGCGTGGCGGCGGGTTCGGGCATCGCCATCGTGCCGCGATCGGTCATCGACATGACGCACGGCGCGCGCGAGGTCGTCATCAGCCCTTTGCCGGCCGCCATCGCCAAGGCGCGTACGCAGCTGGTGTGGCGCGCGGAGCACGGCTCGCTCGCCCTGGAGGCGCTTCGGAACGTATTGGACGACGCAAAGAGGAAAGGCTAGGCGATTGGTGCCTGCTTTTTCTCTCGCAAGAGATCACCACTCGTTACGCAACGTGCGCAGTTTCTTGAAAACGGTTCTGGCATCCGGTTCGTCGGGCAGGTCGGGAAATTCTTCGCGCAGTCTGGCGATCAGGTTCGGGCTTGCCAGCCGGAAGAAGGTGTTGTGCTGCTTTTCATCACCCAGGGTGGTAACGACCGACGTGGCAGGATCGTGGCCGCGTACGCGCGGCAGCAACGCCTTGGCCGCCGCGTTGTCGGGCTCCCGCGAGAGGGTGAAATTGAGGTTGTTTTCGATATAGTCGTGGCCGGGGTAGAGCAGGGTGTTGTCGGGCAGCGTCGCCAGTTGTTCGGCAAACGTTGCGAACAAGGCGTCCACATCGCCGCCGTGGTGGACGTTGCCGGCGCCGGCATTGAATAGCGTATCGCCGGAAAAGAGGGACGGTTGCTCGGTGTGCGAGCGCAGGCAGATGTGGCACAGCGTGTGCCCCGGCGTATCCATGCATTCGAGTTCCACGGTCTTGCCGACCTTGATGACATCGCCCGCTTGGACGCCGCGATCCATGCCGGCAATTTTTCCGCCGGCCTTGTGATGCGCGATTACTTTGGCGCCGGTGGCGGCCACGACAGCCTCATTGCCGCCGGTGTGGTCGTGGTGCTCGTGGGTATTGAGGATCTGCGTAATCTGCCAGCCCTTGGCCTTGGCGGTCGCCAGCGTCTGCTCGTGTCCCAACGGGTCGATGGCGAGCGCCTCGCCGGATTCCGGGCAGGCGATCAGGTAATTGAAGTTTCGCAGCGAATTGCCGGTCCAGATGCGTTCGACGATCATATGTCCTTCCTCAGATAGCGTGACGGCGCGCCCGTCGTGGTGAGTCTACATCCAGCCCAACACGCGTCCCGCCATGAAAACCTGACAAGCGAAGCCGACGGCGAATGCGATGGTACGCAAGACCGGGATGCCGAAAGCATAGATGAATGCGTGCGCTACGCGGGAATAGAAGAATATCGCCGCCGCGGCCGCAGTCTGCGGGCTGCCCAATCCCAGCACGTGCACGGCGATGGCCAGCGGCGCGAACACGACCAGATTTTCGATGGCGTTGCGATGCGCATTGGCCAGGCGATAGGCCCAGTCGGCATGGGGGCGTAAATCGGGCTGCGGATTGCTCACCGCTTTCCAGAAGCCCATTTCGCGCAGGCGATTGACGACGATGGGGATCCACAGGATGGCAGTGAAAAGCGCCGCGAGCGCGGTGAATTGCAAGTCCGGCGAAATGGGCTGACTAGGCATGGGTGCTTCCCTTTGCTAAGATTTATCGTGTTTGCAGTGTATCGCCCATAAAATCCAGAATAAATGCCGGAAATGACTGATAAGTTTGCAGAAACAACTGAAATTGCGCGCGTAAGCAGTGCAATCGATGAGGCGCTGCGTTCCTTGCGAGTGTCCGGCAGCCTG
>CAZCKI010000057.1:0-11270 GCA_964498815.1 uncultured Burkholderiales bacterium | reverse complement strand
GTGCTGGTTCCGGCCGCCGACATCAAATGGGTCGATGTGCCCAATTTCGCCGGTGTGAAACAAGCCATCATGGAAGGCGATGCCGCCAAGGGCGCGCACCACGGGTTCACCAAGCTGGCGGCAGGCTTTAGCGTGCCCCTGCATTTCCATTCGGCGGATCATTTCGTCACGGTCGTTTCCGGCACGCTGGTCATGAACGTGGACGGCAAGGACGTCAAGCTCGGCCCCGGCTCGTATTTCGCCTACGCCGGCAAAAAGAAGCACACCACCGCCTGCGAAAAGGGCGCCGACTGCGTGCTCGCCATGGACGTGCGCGGCGCGTGGGACGTAGTGCCGGATGCGCCGCCCAAGGACGCCGCGAAACCGGCCGCCAAGGAAGCGGCAAAGCCTGCTGCCAAGGAAGCTGCCAAACCGGCGGAGCCCGCCAAGAAGTAAGTGTTCGAATCAGCAGTTGCTTGCCAGGCAGGGCCGTTCGGAAGGACGGCCCTGTTTTTGTGTGTGGCCAGTCGTGAACAGGCGCCAGCTTTTTTGGAAATTGCAAATCTCTGAATTTGTTGAGAAATCCGAATAAACAATATCGATATATTCATCGCGGGCGAAGGGATTTCGTCAAGTAGTTGCCGACGAAATTGCGAGTGCGAATTCAGGACGGACTGGCCCACAGCTAGTAGGGCAGAATTCTGATGCCAATTCCAGCGTCCGCTATTGATATTTTTGCTTGACTGTCGCCAGCAGGTAAATTGGCCTGTAGCTTGTGCTGTCTTTAGGAAATGATATAGAAGAGAATCGGCATGCAGACTTTGACAGGCTTGCCTGCATAGTTTGGACTCGGCTCGAAGCGAGCGGTCTTCAATGCGTTTACGACCGGCGGCTTGAATATGCTTTTCACCTTGGGCGAATCTGGAATCGAGTGAGAAATCTCCACATCCTGCACCTCGCCCGTTGCCGAGTTTACAGACATCACAGCATAGATCGCGGCCATCAAGTCTTCTCTGCGGGCTCTATCAGGATAGACAACTCGGCTGCGGACTTCCTTCTCATTCAGCATTTTTAGCCACACCGGCTCGCCGGCTTTCGGAATCTTGGTGCCCAGGGTGCCGGCTGTCGTGGAAATGCTGACTTTCTCCTTGCCTTCCGTGATCTCGAACCAGACCCGAACGTTGCCCTCCGAGTCTTGGGGTGTGCATGCATCGGTAAGCTTTCCCTTGAATCGCCAGTGGCTGACGCTTTCGCGCACAGACTGTTCGAATTGTGGATTCACCGGATTCGACGAAATCGCGCCAATCCTCTTGATGCCGCCGAATGGGTCAATCGCTACCTTCACATCGACATAGCCGGTGACGCCTGCGGCAAACAGTTCCTTGGGATAGGTAGGCTGTGAAACGCGCGAAATCGTCAGCCACTCTTTCGGGTCGTCGGCAAACAGCATTTGCTCGGTAAAGTTCGCGGGCACGGAATCGGCACCCTGGACTAAGTTGGCGAACAGGAGCGAAAATAGAAACGGCAGAATGGTGCGAGTCAAAGCGAATCCCGAGCAAGAAAGACTATTGCGGAATTATCGCTTATGCAGGCAGGGCTAGATTGCTGGGGAATGCAAAATTAATTGACTCTATTTCTTACCTTTCCAGTATCCGGGAATTTCGGGCATTACGGCATCAATAAGAGATGAAATCAGAGCCGACTATTGTCAGGAACGCTCGATCCAGAGGTTTTCAGTTTTTTGCACTAAGTAACCAAGCTCGAACGACTTCATGCGCTAGCGTAATAGACCACATAGTTATGACTCCTACAAATACTCCCCGCGCCTCTTCATGGGGTTGATCGGCTGTTGCACAACAGCTTACAAACACGAACACCGTCAGGTAACAAAGCAATATCGGTATTAGAGAGCCGAGCGCGGCTCTAGCTAGGCTGGCCAAAATAGATGTTTTTGAAAGAATGGCAATTGCTAATGCGTAGAGGACAATAGCAGTGCCCATGATTAAGCTACTCCATATGAGGACCAACGCGGACTCCTGTTGCAGATGCGTCCAACCCAAAGCCGATACATATACCCGAATACGTAAACCGTAAAAGGTGGCCGCCCCAATGGTCGAACCAAGCAGGAACGCAGAGTTAGCAAGTAATGCGGTCTTTAGCGAATCAGCATGGAGCTTGATATCTACGAATGCTAGCGACGCCGCAAGAGGGAAAAAGTACACAAACCCCAGGCATGCGCCTCCAATCAATCGTGCCTCAGAGACGCCCCCGAATGGGTTCGTAGACTCAGGCTCCAAGCCCCACTGCTTTATTACAGATAAGACGACAATCCAGAGAAGGCCACCGATGGCACCGGCAACGCAGGTAAGTAGAAATTGCCAGGCTATGTCCAGTTTCGTCGGGACAATTCGCCACAGCAATGCGATTGCGCCAACAAGAGTTACGAAGGCACCTACGGAAAAGACATGTCCGGCATCACGCGGGTCCATCGGCGCTCACCATTCTCGCTGTTGGGTCACTCTAACCCGAAAGCGTTCTATCAGCCTCTGTGAACAATTGAGTCGTTTAGTGCACCAACAACACGGCCGATCCATCCGCGGTCTTTGCTGCTTAGTGCCTTTGCCTCCCCGGATGCGCTGCTCAACAAGACATGAAATGTCGCCTTCTCCAGCATCCACCAGGCGATTCCGCCAGCGATAAACAAGAGGCCAATTACGATGGCTTGTCCGCCACCCAGGAAGCAAAGGACTCCAACGATGATAAGAACGATGGGGCCGGTGCGTGACGGCTGCTCCTCAAACGACTTGACCGATGTCACGCCGCTCATCGCATAGGTTTGCGATGGAACGATAAATCGCGCATTCGTTACTGTTACCCCGCCTTCATTTAGAAAGGTCTTCTCTTCCATTTCACGCTCCCTTGCAAATGCGGCAAATAATCGCGATGCCGCTACGCCCAAAATTTGTAAGGTCAGACACCAATCCCCAGCAGCCCGCCTACGCCGGTCGAACCAACACCACCGCGTAACCACGGTGCGACTTGTTCAATGCCGCATAGAGCGCCCACATGCTGGCCGGGATGGAGCCCAGCGAGCCCAATATGCCGCCGACAACAGCGCCCTGATGCGGATAACCGAGCAGGGCCACGACCAGCCCGCCGATGGCGCCCAATATGAATCCCACCAGCGCGCTGACCAGCGTTGCGCGCCACACCAGCGACCACCAGATCGACAAGGTCCGTTCAAAGGTAATTTGCCTGGTTTCCATGCGCGTCTCCTGATGGGAGCTTCGGGATCAAGTCTTGCAAAAAAGGCATTGCACTATGTGGAATAAGCAGGGGCAGACACCGGATTCGGCACGCTGGCCCATGCGAATAGTCCACTTTCCTTCCGCTCCCCATCGGTCCAGGAAAATATCTGCGTAGTCGGCAGCCCCATCGGCATTTCGTTCGGGTCGATTCCGCTGGCGGCCTTTACCTGGTCCTTGAACCAGACGTGAAAGTCTTCCGAAGTTGCGGCATATTTTGAAAACGACTCCTCGATCTCATCCAGCACCGTCAAAGCGATCACCCACGGGCCGGTGGGCGTGTCCTGCAAATGCCAGGACTCGTGCGCGACTCCGTAGCCCTTGTAGAACGCGGCGATGTGCTCGCGATGCTCGCCCTTGAGTGCATTGGCAAAGTTGTCCAAGTTAGTTGCGGACGTAACCGGAAAGGCGCGAATGACGATGGACATGGTTGGCTCCCTGTAACGAATTGCGGCATTGCGCTGCGGCCGCGTGAGAGCCGCAGCGCAATGCAACAGCTATTTGGCTTTCCTTTTCGATGGCCTCTTCTTCTTGCGCGCGGCGGCTTTTTTTACCGGCGCCGCCTTCGCAGCCTTACCCGTCGCATGCCGCTTCTTCTGCCGCCGCAAATGCTGGTTCCACGCCGCCGTGCGGTCGCGGATGTAATCGCCGATGGCGGCACTCGAATTGAGGTCCGGCGGGGTGTGGTCGTAGCCGCCGCGGTCGTTGCGGATGGGGAGTTGCGCGACCTTTTGCGCGTGCACCCGTTCCAGCTTGGAAGGTTGCGCGGAATTGGGATGCGAGGTCGCGGCCACCGGCGGCAGGACGCCTTTCAGCGGGTCGTCGGTGCGCGCGGTGACGAGGGTCAGCGCGTCGCCCAGATCCGGCGCGGCCTTGTCGCGCGCGGTGAGGGACGGCACGTTCCATCTGACTTCGATCGTTTTCAGTACCGAGGTGTGGTCGATGGTGCCCTTGGCGGTGCGGAACACGGTGCCGGCGGCAATGCGCGGCGAGATCAACAGCGCCGGTACGCGCACGCCGAAGCGGGTGAAATCGAAATTGTCGAATTCGCCCACCGAGTTGTCGGGCGCCACCGCCGTGTTGGGCGGGGCGACGTGGTCGTAATTGCCGCCGTGCTCGTCGTAGGTAATGACCAGCAGCGTGTCGGCCCAGTTGGGGCCGTTACGCAGCGTGTAGTACACCTCGTGCATCAGTTGCTCGCCCAGCGCCACATCGTAATTGGGGTGCTGGCTGTTGCCGTTGGCGCTCCAGCTCGGTTCCAGGAAGGTGTAGGCGGGCAGGGTGCCGGCCTTGGCGCGCTCCTGGAAATCGGCGAAGTGCCCAAAGTGGCTCTCGTCGGCCGCCTTGGTGTCGGGGAAATCCATGCGCGTCATCGGGTCGCGGTTGTAGCCGAAGATGGCCCAATCGATGTTCTTTTTCGAAAGCTGGCCGAAGATGCTGGTGCAGGTGAAAATCTTGACGGCGTTGTCGAGGTGGCCGAGCGAGGTGGCGGCACCGGCGAAGGCGCGGTTGGGGATGGTCTGCGTCGGCGCCGAGGCAAACCAGTGGTCGCACACGGCAAAGCCTTTGGCGAGGCCGGACATCACCGGCAGCATGTCCGGCGGGTACATGCCCATGATTTCGGAGGGATCGGTGCCGGGCAGGGTGTCCTGGTAGTGCTTGGAGGTGTCGTAGGCGATGGCGGATTTGAAGTTGATGACGAAACCCTTGTTGGTCGCCACCGTCCCCTTCGGCACATCGTGCATCGAAAACAATTGCTGGTTGGTGTTGTAAAAACCTTCGCCGGGATCGGCGCCCGGCATCAGGTAAGGGTGCGGGGACTTCCTGCCGATTTTGTACACCTGCACCTCGCGGCCGGCGCCGTCCGGGTTGGATTCCTTGCCGGTGAGGCCCTCGTAGGGCTGGCCGCGCGGAGAGACATTCTTCTGCTCGGCGTACAAAAAGCCCAGCATCTGGTCGAACGAACGGTTCTCCATCATCAGCTGGACGATGTGTTTTATCTTGGGAAGCTGGTTGGCCATGCAAGGTCTCCTGTTGGTGGTAGGCCGGGCGGGCGCGGACGGAGTGCTTGCAGGTCCTCCGGCACGCGGATCGGCGCGGCGATGCCGAAGTTATATACCGGCGGGTTGCCGTTTGTCTCCTACCTAGACAGGTAGGTTCGTAGTCGGTTAGATCAACTTGGAAACGACTTGCTGCAACAGCGGCGAGGTTCTCGACAGCGACACGATCAGCAACACGAACAGCAGTTTCAGCAATGCCGTTTGGGTGACCGCGATCACCTTGAACCGCCGCGAACGCGCGTTGGCGTAGCCGTAATTGAATTGCAGCGAGGTGCGCAGGCTGAACTCGAGCGCGTACCAGGCGCGATTGGCGATGCCCTGCCAAAGCTTGACGCCCTCCGCCAGCGGCTTGGTCTGGGTCCAATAGGCCCAGGTGAACAACAGGAACGCCAGCGTCATCCAGCCGAACAGGTAGGCCGGCTTGGTGCCGTAGCCCCACAGGTGCCGCTGGGCGCGGTCGATCAGCCGGCCTGCCGCACCGTCGATGCGGCCCGCCTCGTCGAGCGCGCGCGCGTACACGGCGGCATTCTGCGACTCCAGGTCGCCCGCGCGGCGGAAAAAATCGTCCAGCGAGGCCCAGGTGCCGGCGCTCAGCGGCGGCACGCGCGAATCGAGTTGCTGCCAGGCGATGGTCGCGTCCTGGCGGAACTTGATGCCGTCGAGATAGGTGGCGGCATACTGGGTTACGTCCGGCGCCACCAGCGACGCCTGGGTCAGATGGTCGAGGGCGTCTTCGCCGATCGGCGGCGTGAATACCGCGCCATCGAATGCCGCGGTCTTGCCGAAGGTAACGTCGGCAAAACTGACGGCTTTCTCGAATTTCGCACTCATGAAGTCCGATTCGTCGAGGAATTCGACGCCGGTGAAATCGCAGCGCGTGCAGCGAAACCGGGTGAATGACGCCGGTTTTTCGAACGAGGCCGACACCAGCAATTCCTGGTCGTCCACCGGGATGCCGAACAGCTTTTGGTATTCGTCCTGCACGGTGGCCCTGGCGCCGGCGCCGTGTGCTGCCAGCAGCAATTTGAACTGGCTGTCGCGGAAGCTCACCCGCTGCGAAAAGATCGACGACGCAAAATCGATGGTGCCGGCGACCTGCGCGCCGGGCCCGGTGTTGATGCGATTGAAATAGGCCGGACCGAGAAAGCGCGCTCCGGAAAAGAGCATCGCGCCGGTGACGGTCGATGCCGAAAAGACGGCGGCCTTTTCGAAACGGGCGCCGATGAAGGCGGTTGAGCCGCCTACCGACACCCGGCGGAACAGGGCGCGTTCGTGAAAAGTGGCGTGGCTGAAATCGGCGCGCGTGGCGAATGTGGTTTCGCTGAAGATTGCCTCTTTGCGGAAATTGGCGTCGGCGAAGCGCGCGCCCGAGAGCTTGGCCAGTATGCCTTTGCGCGTATGGTTGCTCACCGATTTCGAGAGCTCGAAGCCTTCCATAAGTTCCGAGCCTTGAAACGAAAGCGAGGACGCGAATTCGGAATCGGTGATGACCACCGGGATGCCGAAGGTGGAGTTGTTGAAGGAGAGCGTCCTCGCGAAGTGGATGCCCTCGATATTCAGCCGCTCGAAGCGGCCGGCCGGGAAAATGCACTTGTTGCAGAGAAACTGGATGTCGACGACCGGTCGCGCGCGCTTTTCCGGTTCCCGGGCGAGCTCCCTGCCGGTCTCGACCTCGAAGGTCTGCGGCAAGTCGGGGGACAACTCGAAGCTGCCTTCGATGAGGGACTCCTCGACCCAGATGCGGCTGCGCCTGGGGTTCTTGCACTTCTTGATCGACTTCGCGCCGGCATCACCCGGGAGCATGAAGTTGGTGATGATCTCGGCCGGCACCCGCATATTGTGGATGCGGTGGCCGTTGCAGGCCCGCGCCTGGAAATCCGCCGCCGTGATCAGCGGTCGCTTTTCCGGGGGCACCGGGCGTTCGGCGGCGAGGGTCGGCGCCGCCGCCAGGGCCAGCAGCAACGCGGGTGCGATGCAAATCGGGGACAGGCGGGTCGGCATGGTGCCATTTATATAACGTTTGGGGGGTGCCTGTCTCCTACCTGAGCGGGTGGGAGGCACGGCCGGCGCCGGGTTTCCCCAATCCGGCCGGCACCCGGCATCACGTAGAATGGGCGAATCGAATCCGCGGCGGAGGCTGGCTTGTCTCATTTGAAATTGCATCGCGATCGGTTTGCCCGGCTGGCCACTGCCACCGTATTGGCGCTGGCGGCCGTTGCGCCGGCCGGCGCACAGGCTCCCAAGGAAGACTTCACGCTGTTCAACGAACCGGTGGTAGCACTCACCCACGTCGAGCTGATCGACGGCACCGGCGCAGCGGCTCGCGCCGATCAGACCGTCGTGATTCGCAACGGGCGTATCGCCGCGATAGGCCCGGCGGCGAGCGTCAAGGTTCCGGCCGACGCCAAGGTGCGCGATCTTACCGGCCACAGCGTGATCCCGGGCTTCGTGATGATGCACGAGCACATGTTTTACCCCGAGGGGCTCGGCAACTACACCGAGATGGCGCGCACCTTTCCGCGCCTCTACCTCGCCGGCGGCGCCACCACCGTGCGCACCGCCGGCAGCATCGCGCCGTTTGCCGATATCAATATGCGAGACGAAATCCGCAAGGGCAATATCCCCGGCCCGGACATGCACGTGACGGGGCCGTTCGTCGATGGGCCGGACCTTCTGTTCCTGAAGGTCAAGATCACCAAGGACCCGGCCGATGCGCGGGCGCTGGTGGACTACTGGTCGAAGGAGGGTGCGACTTCGTACAAGGTGTATATGCACATCTCGCGCGCCATTCTGTCGGCGGTAGTGGAAGAGGCGCACAAGCGCGGCCACAAGGTGACCGGGCACCTCTGCTCGATCACGCTGCGCGAAGCAGCCGACCTCGGCATCGACAACCTCGAGCACGGCTTTTTTGCCTCCACCGATTTCGTGAAGGACAAGAAGCCGGACGACTGCCCCAAGCGCGCCGATGCGGACTTGTCGCTGGCCAGTCTCGATCCGGATGGCCCGGAAGCGACCGCGTTGATCCAACACTTGGTAGCGAAAAAAGTGGCGCTCACCTCCACGCTGACGGTGTTCGAAACCACGCAGGCGGGTCGGCCCATCGCAACGGCCGGGGCGCTCGATTTGCTGATCCCGGAATTGCGCGAACAGTATCTTTCACGCTGGTCGCTGATCCAGCAGACCGGCAAGACGCCGACTTCGAATATATTCAAGGTCGGCATGCGTTTGGAAAAGCGCTTCGTCGAGGCCGGCGGCCACTTGATGGCGGGCACCGATCCCACCGGCTACGGCGGCGTGATCCCCGGCTACAGCAATGTGCGCGAGCTGGAGCTGCTGGTCGAGACCGGCTTTTCGGTGGCGGAGGCGGTAAAGATTTCGACCCTGAACGGCGCCACCTTCCTGGGCGTGGACAAGGACGTCGGCAGCCTGGAAACCGGCAAGCGCGCCGACCTGATCGTGTTTAAGGGCAGCGTAGGCGCGGATGTGAAAGCGCTGAAGGATTTGCAGTGGACCATGAAGGCAGGAGTGGCGTACGACCGCGCGAAGATATTGGCGGCGATGAAGGGTAAAGTGGGGTTGTATTAGGGCGAGGATCGGCCCCGCTGGATTCGAAGCGGTTTTCGTTCTATCGATTTGCGGGTACAACATGCTGAAAATTTCAGGACGGGTCTTTCTATCGGCGCTGCTTTTTTGCAGCGCCGCGGTCGCGTGGTCCGCCGACGCCGATCGTTTGGGAAGCTGTGGCGCCTCGGAATACCGCGACATCGTCGACAATGTCACCGACGTGGCGATCAGGGAGAAAGCGCAACTGTCCGTGACCATTCTTCCCTCCTTTGAAGCCGAGGCCGGCGTCAGGGTGACCGGGGACAGCGTATTCCTGGTGCAATTCGACCGCTCGTTTTGGGCGCAAAGCTGGGTGAAGGACAAGTCGGGTGCCAGTCGCCACGATTTCACGGTTCCGCGAGTCAAGGTCCAGGTGAATCAGGCCGTGCTGAGTCCGGAGGTCATCGCGCGCATTCTGCTGCTGTATCGGGCCGCGATTGCGGAAGCGACGGAAGCCGCCGCGCCAAATCTGGATGGCGTCAGCTTTTATTTCAGCATGAATGGAGCTGGCTGCGGCACGGTCAATTCCCCCGACAAGGGGTCGAAGATGGACCGCTTGAGCACACTGGTGAAACTGCTCGCCAACCACGCCGAAGCCGCCAACCCGGTGGCCGTCAAGGCGAGCGAAACCAGGATCGTCGCTTTTATCGACTCGCTGGCCAAGTAACAACGTTGTGCGAAGGGGGTGCCCGGCGATGGCTACCGCTGCCATTCCTTCGACAACTGCCGGTAGCGAAACAGGTGATGTTCGCGCAGGAAGTCGCTCATCGGTGCGTATTGTTCGTATTCATCGTCGGCCGCCTTGCCCGCGCGCACGCCGACGATGTTGCCGGACGGCGTGAAGTTGAGCGAGGAGCCGTTGTTGCGTGCGGTCTTGATGTCGCCGTTGGCGAAGGCGGGAGCGAGGTTGCCGCGCTTTCGCATGATTTCGTCGAGCTCGATATCGTCGATGAGGCTGGAGAATCCGCGCCGGATGGCATTCGGCACTTTCACCAGCAGATCAAGGAAACGGGTCTTGCCGCCCAGCGCACCGATCTCCTGCTTGGTGAATGAATCGGATAGGAATTGGATGGCGAAGGGCGCCTGCGGCACCGGGTCATCGTAGTTGTTGATGGTGTAAAAGCGCCCGGCATTGGCGGCGATGCGGGCCAGGTCCAGCGAATAGCGCCAGTTGCCCGGCTTGGGTTGTGCAAACACGTAGGATTTGAGCAGCCAGTTCTTTTCGGCGAGGCCGAAAGTCTCGCAATCCCGATAATTGCCGAGGTCTTCTTCCTTTGCCTTGCGGCGGCCGTCGTCGGCGCAGGCGTAATGCAGGAACGAATGCAGCAGGGTCGCGACTGCGGCGCCCTGGCTATGGCCGGTGACCAGCAGCGTAGCCCCCGGCGGCACCTTGTCTTGCAGCGCCTTCAGGAGGCTGTATTGCTGGTCGAACAGCACCGAGGACAGGCCGTAGGAAAAGCCGGCGTGCACTTCCGAGACCGGGAAGTCGTGGGCTTCGTCGAGCTTGCGGTAGCGGGTTGCGGAGAGGCGGAAGCGGATCGATTTGTTGTCGAGTGTGGGCACGACGATCTTTTCGGCTTGCAAGGAGTTGGTCAGCAAGTCTTCCTCGATGCTGTCCCAGGTCGGGATCGTTCCGCGGATGGTGACCGCATAGACCGGCTGGTCCCTGAGTTGCCAAAGACGCCAAGCGCTGTTGAAGGGACCGAAGCCGCCGCTGACCGACTTGTCATTGGCGTTGGGGTTATAGCCTTCGGCGCGTTTGGCCCAGTACTTCCCCACATCGGGTGGCGGCGGGGGCGGCAGCAGGCCCGGTCCCTGGGAAATCCCCCAGCCTTCCAGCTCGACGGCGATCTCCAGCAATTGCAGGGCTTCGGCTTCGACGAATCCGCCGCGAACCGGCAGCGCAAACGGCAGCAACGTCGACGGCGGCAAAGATGTTTGTGCGCCCGACGAAAGACAGGCGGAAAGCAACAGCAGCAAGAGGGCGCGGCGCATAAGCAAGTCCTGAGGTGGTGACCCACGCCGCTGCGGAACCGGCGGGCGATGGTTCGGAACTTTCTTATAACCCGGTCGCGCCGGCTTGTCTCCTACCCGGGCAGGTGGGAGATTTTGGGGCCGCTGCGCCCGATGGGCGGGATTGGCGCCTAGACCAGCAGGGCGGCGATCACCAGCAGGGCGCCGGTGGAGGTGAGCGCTACCCGCAGCGCATCGGCGCAGCAGGGGGTCGGCGGGGCGAGATCGAGGAACGACATGGATTTTCCCAACGTAGTAATAGTGTGAGAAATGTTAGTCGTTACTGGCGGCCTCTACAAAGGATGGTTTC
>CAZCKI010000056.1:0-11500 GCA_964498815.1 uncultured Burkholderiales bacterium | reverse complement strand
AAGTCAATGAAGCGGAAACGTTGATCGAAAAGCGCGAAGTCGGGCCGCTCGATGGTTTCCGCAGCAAGCAGGGCCGCGCATTTTCGGCCAACCTGATCATGAACAAGGAATTCGGCATCGAGTTTTCCTGGGGCGATAGCGCCAACGATGAAGACGGCGAAGGCCCGGATTTCTCCGCCCAGGAATCGCTGGGGCCGTGTCCCAAGTGCCAGTCGCGCGTGTTCGAATTGCCCAATTCCTACACCTGCGAAAAGGCGGTCGGCAATGCGCGCACCTGCGATTTCCGCTCCGGCCGCATCATCCTGAAGCGCCCTGTCACGCGCGAGGAAATGTCGACGCTCTTGAACACCGGCAAATCGCCGCTGCTGGAAAAATTCATATCCAAGAAAGGCCGGCCGTTCAACGCCTACCTCGCCCGCCAACCCGACGGCAAGATCGGCTTCGAATTCGAGCCGCGCGCGCCGGGAGCCGCCGGCAAGCGCGGCGCCGCTGCCTCGGCATCGGCCGGTGCGCTGAAGATTCTCGGCAAGCACCCCGACGACGGACAGGTGGTGTCGGTCTATTCCGGCCGCTACGGTCCGTACGTAAAGCACGGCACGACCAACGCGACCATTCGCGGTGATACGGCGGTGGAGGCGATTACGCTGGAAGAGGCGCTGGCACTGCTCGCGGAAAAGTCGGGCGGTACCACTGCAAAGAAAAAAGCTCCTGCCAAACGGAAGAAGGCGGCTTAGGGCTAGCCCTGAAGGTCCGCTTTCTGTGGAGGGCTGATGTCTGAGATCGGCCAATAGCCGTCATGGTAAGTGAGAGCGGAATTTTTCTGTAAGCGGACATTACTTCGACTTGATCCTTCAATGACAACTGCGCCACCATTACGAATTGCCATAGATCACGACGACTATCATGCGGAACATGTCGGCCGAACAAGCGATGGACGTCAATTCTTTCTAACGACCCCTTTTGAGCCGGCTATAGGTGGGAGCGCTGGTGAAGAGTTTGTCGCCCTATATCTTTTTGACGAGGACGGCAAATTGTTAGAAGCGCAGATCGACAGCTTCGGACCTCGGGCGTCGATGTACGAGGAAGCCCGTCGCGCCAGATTTGAGATGCAACTGAAGTCGCTTGGCGAAGTTTCATTTGAACGTATCGAGGTTGCGCCGTTTGCGGTCGATCGCTTCGGCACCACCTTTGGACTCGTATTGCGCGCGCCCGAGGAGGAAGACGATCCGTATGCGGTCGAGGTTCAGCCAGGAAATTACATGGCGTTCTTCGAACCTTGGGACAGTGGCAATTATGACACCTGAGAGCGGGCCCAATGGAGGCCAAGCTGGCGAATGGGAGGGCCGTGTTCGGCCAAGAGCAGTCGCCTGCGTTCGCCAGCCAATTTTCCCAAAAGCGGGCAAATTGACAGCTTGAGATCGATATAGAACCCAAAGATGAACTCGCGAATCATTTCTCCCTTGCTAGTGTCAATGATCATCATTTGCGCAATTGCGTCGTCTGCGCCCGCAAGAGCAGAGCTACCCGCGCCCAAGGGTTTGCATCCATGCAAAGTCAACGAGCCAATTGACAATATGGCAAGACGGGTGGCTTCACAGTTCGGAACATACGCGGGCTGCTTCGTGTCCACCGATTTGGTCGAGCTGCACAGTGGAACAAAAAGTATCCGCCAGCCGCTCCAATACGCGTTGGCGGTCGACCTTGCGAATGGCCCGTATACATCAGACGATTTCGACGCACTGTTTACGACGGTAGGCCAACAGTGGAAGAACTACAATCCGTTGGACGCCGAGTCCCGCGAAAAATACGAAAAGCGACTCGCTGATTTGATTGCCAATGTGATTCCGCAGGGTACTCCAAAGGTGACGATGTCAATAGTCCCACCCATATTGGTATCGCTGAAGAGGCTCGATAGAAATTCATACGCGGTGGTATCTATTCGCCAACGTAAGATGTCGATTGAGGACATATCCGTAGTTTCCACCGCAATCGATGGCACGGCATTGATTTTCCGAAAGGGCCGAATCATTCGGCTATCGTTAGTACGCGAACTGCAAACAACGTCAGATGCTGAATTGATTTGCGGTGCAATCGCCGAGTGGGTATCCGCAATTCAGAAAGGTACTGGTGGGTGAATCCTTGCCTATCGAACAGCGGCCTATGGCCGCTTGAACGTCTGGTTTCGCGAAATCTGACCGGCTGCTTGGGGTCGATAGCAGCCTTTCTGAAAAACCGCCGAAATGCGACCGCCTCTTTGAACGGTTATTGGTCCTCGCGCCGTTCTTCGGCGAATAGCGCCGCCACCGCTGCGGCATCAAAGCGGTATTCCTCGTTGCAAATATCGTCGGTGACCACCACCTCGCCCTGCTCGGCCAGCGTCGCCTCGACCTCGGCGCGGCCCAGCTGCCGCAGCATGTTCTTCACTTTTTGTTCGTCGCGCACGCCCGCGTAGCTGACCGGCTTGGCAGCGTAGAGGCGTACATCCTCCTGATGGAACAAGCGGTGCAGCATCGCCTCGGCCGGGAACGCGATCAATTCGCGCGGCGTCACGCTGGAAGCGAGCAACTCCATGCGCGCCCAGCCGTCGGCGTCGCGGCGATCGGCATTCGGCAGTTTTTGCAATAGCAGCGCGCCTGCGCCTTGCTCATCGGCGGCCAGCCACAGATGGGTGGCGAGCTGCTCGGATTGATCGAAGTAATGCTCGAAGCACTCGGCCACCGACAAGCCCGAGATCGGTACGATGCTCTGGTAACTCTGCGGGCTGTTGGCCGGCAGCAGCGTCATCGCCAGCGTGCCACCCGCCACCCATTCGGAAAACGTGGCGGCCGGCTGGGTCGTATCGATGCGCGCCATGCCGCGCACGCCGAGCTGCTCGGTACAGTCGACCAAGGCCAGGGGTGCACCCGGCTGGCTGCCGCCACGCTGGATTTGCAAGGCGGCACGGCCCGGCTGCTTGAGGCCGGTGCCGAGCAATACCGACACGCAGGCCAGTTCGCCCAGGTGTTGCAGGATCGCCGGAGGATAGCCGCGACCGGCGTGCATTTTCTGCCAGACATCGGTGAGGCGCACCACCTGGCCGCGGATTTCGAGGTTTTCGAGCGTGAATCGGCGGCTGTAGGAGAGCTGGCTTTCGGTCATGCGCGCAGTGTAGCAATTTTGATTGCGTGAAATCGCCCGGTACCACAACGCCGATTCTCCCGGGGACACCGTCGTCGGACGGCCGTGCATCGAGGAGTCTCGTCGCCCGTCGAAATTCAGCAATACCCCTAATCCTCCTCGTGGTTTTGCCTTGACCTGATCGCGTGTCATCAAATTGAAGAGTATTGCCGGTATTTTTACCACTCGGTAAGATTTGCCCCTTGCAAGGGCAACATCGTTACTCATCGGGGCGCAACCCAGGCGGTGCCGCGTCCAATCATGTCGTGCAATTACTTCAGGGACATAACCAATATGAATCTTAGAGATAAATTCTTGGCCAGGCTGGTACGTACCGCTTGCGCGGTATTTGCGCTTGGCGCGTTGGGCACATCCGCGCATGCTGCCGCCAACCAGGCAGCGCTGCACGATCATATGGAGCTCGATGCCGCATTGGTTGCGCCGTACCGCAGCGAATCGCTTTCGGAAGCGCGTACCTTCATGGTGCAATTGGCTTATCCGTCAGACGCCCCCTCGCAGCAGGTGCAATGGAAGGTGCAACTGATTTCGCCGGCTGGAAACCTGGTGCGGCAATGGGTAGGCACGGCCACGCTCGTCGGCGGCAAGGCCGATGTGCCGATCCATTGGGCGGGACGCGTGGGTGTGGACGCCGCGCTGCCGGACGGCATTTACCGTGTGAGTCTTTCTGCATTCAGCGCGCCGCTGGTGCAATCCGACCCCACCAGGAATATTTCCATCGAGCGCCTGATCGATGCTACGGACAGCGATATCGATCTCATCGAGCAGGTTTGGGACATCCGCGTCGGCAGTACGCCTGCGCCGGAAATGCCGCAATTCACGGCGCTTCCCGTCAATGGCCGCGCGAGCCAGGTGGAGTCCTTCGCGGCGGCCACCGCCTCGCTGCCGTACACCGTCTTTTACGGCAATCTGCACAGTCAGACCAATCACTCCGACGGCGGTGGTGACGTGTCCACCTGCAAGGATGCGCAGCCCCCGCAGGGCGGCGTCTTCGGGCCGGCCGATGCGTATCCTTATGCCAAGACTGCCGGCCTCGATTTCCTGATGACCTCGGAGCACAACCACCTGTTCGACGGCTCCACCGGCACCAACGCCTCCGCCAACCCGACCACGGTGCATAACCTGTATCAGTCGGGCCTCGGCATCGCGTCCAGTTACAACACGGCCAACCCGGGCTTCCTGGCGATTTACGGCATGGAGTGGGGCGTCATCTCCAACGGCGGCCATATGAACATCTTCAATTCCCCCGAGCTACTCGGCTGGGAATTCAACAGCAGCAGCCAGCTGCTGGCCGACACGAATACCGCCAAAAGCGACTACGCGGCCATTTACGCAACCATGAAGGCCAAGGGCTACATCGGCCAATTCAATCATCCCGATACCGCGGGCCAATTCGTCATTGGCGGCACGGCGCTGGCCTACAGCGCCGACGGCGATGCCGTGATGGTGCTGGCCGAAGTGCTCAATAGCTCGGCATTTTCATCCAACACCACCGAGACGGAAACGTCGCGCACCAGCTTTGAAGGTGCTTTCAAGATTCTGCTCGAGCGCGGCTATCATATCGCCCCGTCCAGCGACCAGGACAACCATTGCGCCAACTGGGGCAGGTCCTATACCAACCGCACCGCCGTACTGCTGCCGACCGGCACTACCCTGAACAGCGCCAATTTCATCGCAGCACTCAAGGCCCGCCGCGTATTCGCAACCATGGACAAGAACTCGCAGCTGATCCTCACCGCGAACAGCCACATCATGGGCGAGCGTTTCAGCAACACCGGCTCGCTCACACTGACGGCCAATTTCGCCAACAGCGCCGGGCGAACCGTTTCCACGGTCGCGATCATGGAGGGCGTACCCGGTCGCAACGGAACCGCGACGACGCTGGCTAGCGCTTCCACCATCACCACCACGCCGGCCAACGGCGCGCATTACTATTTTGCGAAAGTCACCCAGGATGACGGCAAGATCCTCTGGTCGGCGCCGGTGTGGGTCGACCAGACCACCGCCACGGACACAACACCTCCCACGGTAAGCGCTACCGAGACCGGTAGCGTCGGCGCCATCACGTTTGCCGCGACAGCCAGCGATAACGTCGGCGTGGTACGTGTCGATTTCCTGGTGGACGGCGTGGTGAAAGGCAGCCTCACCGCCGCGCCGTACTCGATGAGCTTCGATTCCACCACGCTCAGCAACGGCACGCACAGCCTGACCGCCAAGGCTTACGACGCAGACAACAATGTCGGCACCTCCACGGCGGTGAGCTTCACCGTCAGTAATCCGGTGTCGGACACCACCCCGCCGACCGTCAGCGCAGCTTCCAGCGGCACCAGCGGCACCATCAATTTCACGGCCACCGCCAGCGACAACGTCGGTGTGGTGCGCGTGGACTTCCTGGTGGATAGCGTGGTGAAGGGCAGCGCCACCACGTCGCCTTATTCTTTCGGGTTCGATTCCACCACGGTAACCAATGGCACGCACAGCCTCACCGCCAAGGCCTACGACGCCGCCAACAACGTCGGCACCTCGACGGCGGTGAACTTCACGGTCAGCAATCCCGTGGGTACCACCTTCAACGAAGCGGAATCCAACGGCAGCGTGGCCGCCGCCAACGTGGTGGCGCGCACCTACACGTCCATCGTCGGCACCATGGGCAACTCCACCGACAAGGACTACTTCGCCATTTCGCTGAACGCCAACGAAACGCTGAGCCTCGGCATGACCGGCCCGTCCGGGAAGGACTACGATCTGTACCTGGTGGATGCGAGCGATACCACGCTTGCCTCATCGACGGGCTCGACCAGCACGGAATCGCTCACCTACGCCAACGGCGCCACCGCCAAGACGGTGTACGTCAAGGTGATTTCCTTCAGCGGCAGCAGCACCACGCTGACCTATACCGTGAACGTGGCCTACACCGGCGGCGGCGGCAGCTCCCAGCTTGTCACCAACGGCGGCTTTGAAAGCGGCGCCACCAGCTGGACCGCCAGCAGCGGTGTGATCGACAATGGCACCACCGAACCGTCCCATGCCGGCGCCTATAAAGCCTGGCTGGATGGCTACGGTGCGGTGCATACCGACACCCTGTATCAGGACGTCGCGATCCCCGGCACGGCGACCACGGTGACGTACAGCTTCTGGCTGCAGGTGGTGACCGACGAGACCACCACGACCACTGCCTACGACACCCTGAAGGTGCAGGTGCGCAATACCTCCGGCACGGTGCTCGCGACCCTGGCGACGTATTCCAATCTCGACCATAGCGCCGGCTATGTGCAAAGAACGTTCGACCTCTCCGCTTACAAGGGACAGACGGTGCGACTGTATTTCGAGGGCGTCGAGGGCTCGGTCACGGCGACGTCATTTCTGATCGATGATGTGTCGTTGACGGCGCAATAGTTTTCGGCCACCGTACAGCGAGGCAAATCGGGGCGCGAAAGCGCCCCGATTTGTATTGATTGCAAGCAATCGCCGCGACGGCACGCTGCTGCCGGCAACATCCCTGCGGCGCCGAGCCGCAGGCGAGCTCTGCCAAATGTTGCGGGAAAAATGGGGGCGCCTGGCGCGACCCCATTTTCCTTCGAAGCGTTTATTCGATTACGTTGTATCCCGTCGGGGCGGTTCCCGCCGGGTCGACGATGGTCGGCGCCGCCGGTGTTGCCGCATTCATGAGCCACAGTACCAGCGTGCCGTCCGGCTTCTTCCAGATGATATCGGCGGTCTGGTCGCCATTGAGATCGGCAGCGGCGTAGAACACCCAGGTCGCATCCGTATCGGGCAGATTCACTTCGGCCAATAGCGTGGCGCCATTCATGCGCCACAGCTTCACCTTGCCGGCCGCGTTGCGGAACAGCAAATCGCCGTTGCCGTCGCCGTCGAAATCGGCGACCTTGACCAGGCCATAACCGGCCGGTGCCGTGCCCAGCAGCTTGTTGACGAAGTTTCGGCCCGACAATCCGAAGATGCCCCGCACGGTGTTCAGCGGGCTTTGCCAGACCAGGTCACCCAAGCCGTCGCCGTCGAGGTCGGTCACGCCGACCAGGTTCCAGCTGGCCGGTGCGCCGCCGCGGGCTTTGATTTCCGAGATGCCGGTGCCGTTCATGAACCAGACGAACACGACGCCGACGTCGTCCGGATTGGCAGGCGGATTGCTTGTCGAGCCCACATAACGCCAGACGATATCACTCTTGCCGTCGCCGTCCAGGTCGGCGATCGCTTCGACCACCCAACCGGGTTTCACATTGCGCAGGAAGATGTCGCTATCCGGCGGGCCATCGAAATTGAGCCAGACACGCACGTCGCCGGTGGCGATGTTCTGGATCAGCAGGTCGGAATGGTGGTTGCCGCGAAAATCGCCGGTGCCGAGGATGCGCCATTCCGGCCCCGGCCCAGTGATGGGCGTGAGGTCGAGCTTGTTATTTGCATTCAAGGTCGCCGTCGTCGTAGCGTTGGCCGCGCGCAACAGGACCTCAGCCTTGCCGTCGCCATTGATGTCGGCGCTGCCGCCGGCGGCGAGCTTCGAGAACGCCGTTACCGCAATCGCATTGCTGGCGACACTGCTGCCATTGGCATTGTTGGCGGTGACGCGGCACTGATAGGTCGGGCCGTTGACGAGGCCGGCAATAACCAGCGGCGAAGTCGTACCGCTTGCCTGCACGGGCGCATTCGCCCCGGTCTGGCAGGTCAGCGTATAGCCGGTCGGCGCCGGGCTGCCGTTGGCTGTGGGTGGCGTAAAAGCACAACTCGCGGTGCGGCTGCCGGCCGTGCAGCTGGTCAGCGTCGGTGCATTGGGCGCGCCGGGCAATACGGTGAACGATTGCGACACCGGCGTTGCCGCACTGAAGGAGCCGTTGCCGGCTTGCGTCGCCTGGATCGTACAAGTCCCGAGCGAGAGCGCGGTCACGGAACTACCGTTGACCGAGCAGACTGTCGCTGTCAGCGAGGCGAAACTCACGGTAAGCCCCGAGGATGCGGACGCCGACACGATCGCGTTGGACCCCCCCAACAACACGTTGGCAATCGTGCCGAAGGAAATGGTCTGCGTGTTGGCCGATACGATGAACGACTGCGTGACCTGCGGCGCGGCCGAGAACGCGGCGTTGCCGGCCTGATTGGCGGCAATCGTGCAAGTACCAAGCGCCACCAGCGTGACGGTGTTGCCCGCTACCGTGCAGATCGGCAGTGTGGTCGACGAGAACAACACCGTCAGCCCGGACGTCGCCGTGGCGCTCACGGTGAACGGCGGATTGTTCAGTGGCTTCGCTGCCAACACGCCGAAGCTAATCGTTTGCGTGGCGATGGGCGTGACCGAATTGGACGCAGCCGAAGCCGAGCCGGTGCCGGCGGAATTGGTCGCGGTGACGGTGAAGGTATAGCTGGTGCCGTTGCTCAGGCCGGTCACGATGATCGGGCTGCTCATGCCGGAACCGGTCGCGCCACCCGGGCTTGCGGTGACGGTATAGCCGGTGATGCCGGCGCCGCCGCTGAAGCCGGGTGCGGTGAAGCTGACGCTCGCCTGGGTGTCGCCTGGAGTCGCGGTGCCGATGGTCGGCGCGCCTGGGACGACGGCAGCGACGCTGAAGGAACGCGTGACCTGCGGCGCGGCGCTGAAGCCGGCATTGCCGGCCTGGTCGGCGTTGATGGTGCAGGTGCCGGTGGTGACGAAGGTCAGCGCGCCGCCGCCGGTGATGGTGCAGACACCGGTGGTCGATGAAGTAAAGGAGACCGTGAGACTGGAGGTGGCGGTGGCCGTCAGGGTCGGTGTGGCGCCAAACGACTGCGTGGCCGGTTGGGCAAAGGTGATGGTCTGTGTGCCGATGGGCGTGACCGAATTGGACGCAGTCGAAGCCGAGCCGGTACCGGCCGAGTTGGTCGCGGTCACGGTAAAGGTATAGCTGGTGCCGTTGCTCAGGCCCGTCACGACCACGGGGCTGCTCATACCCGTACCGGTCGCGCCACCCGGACTGGCGGTCATCGTGTAACCGGTGATGCCGGCGCCGCCGCTGAAGCCGGGTGCGGTGAAGCTGACGCTCGCCTGGGTGTCGCCTGGAGTCGCGGTGCCGATGGTCGGCGCGCCTGGGACGACGGCAGCGACGCTGAAGGAACGCGTGACCTGCGGCGCGGCGCTGAAGCCGGCATTGCCGGCCTGGTCGGCGTTGATGGTGCAGGTGCCGGTGGTGACGAAGGTCAGCGCGCCGCCGCTGGTGATGGTGCAGACCCCGGTGGTCGAGGAGCTGAACGTGACCGTGAGGCTGGAGGTGGCCGAGGCCGTAAGGGTCGGCGTGGTGCCGAACGATTGCGTGGCCGGCTGGGCGAAGGTAATGGTCTGCGGACAAGCGGAAGTGGTAAAACTGGCATCGGCACTTTGGGAAACGCCAAAGGAGTTGGTACCGTTGAGCCGGAAATGATAGGTGGTGGCGCAAGTGAGGCCGCTCAGGGTTACTGCGGCTGCGGTCGCGCCGGCGCCGGCGGTCACGGTGCCGCCGGTGGTGGCGGCGATATTGCTGCCGTACGCCGTCGTCAGGCCGTAATCGAAACTGATGGTCGAGGTTGCGGTGTTGTCGTCGGCGGTGCCATTCAGGGTGGCACCGGTGGTGGTGATACTGGTTGCCGCACTAGTAGCCAAGATCGAAACCCGGACCGGGGGGTCAAACTGAAAGTCGTCGAATACGTCGTAGAAGCCCGTGGAGGAATTTGACGTGATGACGACCTTGTCGACATCCTGGAAGGCGGAACTCAGTGCGATGGTGGCTGTCGCCGCAGAGAAATCGCCGTTCGCGGGAAACCCGGAATTCAGGGTGGCAACCGGCGTCGGATTGCCGTTTCGAAAACCTTCTACCTTGGCGACGCCGCCGCCGTTGCCGTGATTACCGATCCAGAAGCTCGTGAACTTGAATCGGTCGCCGGTCACCATTTGGATCGTGATGGTTTCGGCGTGGCCAGGCTGATCGGCCATGGCGGCGCAGCCGTTGGAGCCGTTATTGCAAAAGCCCGTGCCTGTGCTGAAAGACTCCCAGTTGGCGTCGGAAGCGGTCAGGGTAAAGCCCTGATTGGTGATGATCTTGGATCCCAGGTCCTGGAAGTCGGAGTAGCCAAGCCCCTCGAAGCTGACGATCGTCTGGGTGGCGAGGCTGCCGGCGATGGCGAGGCCCGCGAGGCCGCCAACCGCGAGCACGGCGATAAGCGGGAGAAAAACAAGGCGAACGAGTTTGCGCGCTATCGAGCCACGCAACTCCAGATTTGTCTTATGGTTGCTCATGACACTTCCCTCGTATGGGTTAATGGGCGAACGATACTGTGCAGCGCTGCGATGGGGCTCGTTTCCGGCGCCGGCGGATGCCGGCCTCGCGCGAGCCTGCTGAACGCGGCGCACAGGCACCGCGACATGGTTGTAAAGCATCGAATTCCCCCTGCTTGATTCCGTGCGTGATGCCTTTTGGGCTCTTGTTGTTCTCGCCAGTGTTCTTATTAGCGACAAACTTTTGGCAAACTGCAATCCAGCATCGACTTTACGTTAGCCCGGGGCCGGGGCGGAATTCCCGTTTGTTAAATTTTGTAAATCGAGGCTCGCCCAAAATGGGTAGCAGTCTTGCGCGTAAGTAAACGGTGGTGGCGGCGACTCACGATTCACCCCCCACACCTGGAGTAGTTTTCATGAAGCGCGCATTCGTTCTAATGCTGTCCCTCCTGCTGCCTCTGGCCGCCTTCGCCGGTGAGTTCAACGAAACCGACGGCGTCGCCATCCGCGGCGTGGACGTGGTGGCGTATTTCACCGACCAGAAGGCCGTCAAGGGCAGTCCGGAATTCAGCAGCGAATTCAAAGGTTCAAAATTCCTGTTTGCGAGCGCTGTCCACCGCGATGCCTTCGCGGCCGACCCGGAAAAATACGCGCCTCAGTATCGTGGCTACTGCGCTTTCGGCGTCTCCGGCGGCTACAAGGCCGACACCGACCCGGCTGCCTTCACCGTGGTCGACGGCAAGCTCTATCTCAACTACAACGGCGAAGTGAAGACGATGTGGACTAAAGACGTGCCGGGATTCTTGAAAAAGTCCGACGAGAAATGGCCCGAGGTCGCCAAGACCACCAAGGTGATTCGCTAGCGCCCGGCCAGGCCGGCCGGCGCGCCGCTACCAGTAGTAGACCTGCAGGGCCTTCTCGCTGCCGGCCTTGGGGATGTCTTTGAGTACCTCGCGCTGGTCGCGGAAATTGCGCGCGCTGCGCTGGAGCAGGTTGTCGATTTCGCGCATGTCGTAGTAGCTCTCGGCGGGGACGGGGGCGCGCAGCTGGTCGCCCTCGGGAAAGATGCCCATGCCGGCCATGATGCTGTAC
>CAZCKI010000055.1:0-11527 GCA_964498815.1 uncultured Burkholderiales bacterium | reverse complement strand
GCGCTGGTCGCCGAATCCTTCGGCCACAAGGTGCCGAAGGGCTACATCTACTTTGCGATGGCGTTCTCGGCGGCGGTGGAAATGCTCAACATCAAAATGCGCAGGAAGAAAGCGCCGCCGGTGCAGTTGCGCGAGCCTTACCGGCGCAGCGAGTAGGATACTTTTTTTCGGAATTCGGTGTAACACCGACAAGGTGCGACTAGGACTCCACCTTGTTGACGGTGAACTGCAAGGTCGTCCCGCCTTCCACCCTGTCCAGATTCAGGCTTTCCATCTTTCCGAACTCGACTCTTTTGGCGCCACCGCGACCCCGGGCGCTCTCCAGTCTGCTTTCGCCTTGCGTTGCCACCACCGGGGGCGCCTTGCACGTCACCACCAAGCCCGCCCCCACCACAAACGTCGAGCAATCGATCGTCGTCTGGTTAACCGCCACGTTGAACGACTCGCCGACATGCACCCTCATGCGTGGTGAGGCGATTGTCTTGCCTTCGTGGAGAACATCCAGGGCCACGTCGTACGCAGCCGCCATGAGCGCGTTCCGCTCTGCTTGCTGCGCCGACGACGGCGGCGTGTTACCTGGCTTATCGGGCAGGCCCCGGTCGATGCAGGCGTTGATGGCATCGACCGGCGGTACATCCGTCACCTTGGTGATGGCGTAGGCCCCGTTGGCCGGCCTGAACGAAAAGCCGGCACAGCCGAACACGAGACGCGTGGCAACTCCCAGGGTGGAAGTGCGCTTCGGCACCGTCACCTTGATGCCTTTCAATTGTTCCCCTCCGACAATTTGCAGCCGGGCGAGGTCGGCAACGACATTCGCGAACGCCTGTAGATCGATATCCCGGAAATTCAGCGTCATGGGGTTCTGCTCCCAGCCCTGCTTGTGCTCGCTCTCGACGAAATTGGCCGGCAATTTTTCGGCAATGCAAGCCTGGGCGTCCTCAGGCGACGGCAGGGCCGCGGCCTTTTCGATCGCAAACCCGGTCGGCAATTCGACCAGCGCATAGCCGTGGCAGGACAACGGAACGCTGAGCAGGTCACGCAGCGCCGTATCCTGTCTTGCGATGTCGAATTTGCCGCTGGAGAGCTTGTCGATACCTGCAATACTGATCCCCGTTGACGCAGCCAGCACATTCATAAGACCTTGCAAACTGACTTGCTTCAGTCGAAGAGCCATTTTTTTCGGGCCCGGCCGCTTGCGTGCGCTCTCGGGGTCATCCGATTTCGCGGGAAGCCCGTCCTTCACCAAGAAATTTCCCCCCTCCAGAAATTTGACAATGCCGGTTTCGGCGGGCAATGGAGGTGTCGCAGGAGGAGGCGGTACGGTTGCCGGCTCCGCAGGAGTTGCACCCGGCGCGCCGGAGGCGAACTGGACCGCTGCCGTCAACGAAGGTGGCGCAGGCAACGGCAATGGATCTTTTAGCACGATAGTTCGCAGGCGGTAGTTGTCTGAACCACCGACAGGAACGTCGCGCGGCGCTGTGCGCACAGGCGGCGCCGGCTCGCTCGCCGGTAACGCAGCTGCCGGCATTTCAGGTTCGGCCGCAGCCGTGGCTGTCTGCGCCGCGACGGTCACGACCGTCGCAGGGGTTGCGGCGTAGGCCAGCGCACCGGCCAATGAACCACCCGTCAGCAGCAAGGCGACGGCCAATCGCGCGTTGTTACGGGTATCCCTGTGAATTTTCAGCATGGCGATCCTTTCCACGGTCGGGTGATAGGCCTGCCAGCGGCAAACCAGCGGCAGGTGCCGCATCTCCGGGTTCGATTTCAGCAAGGCGTCGGCGTAGGTGCGCAAGGCGTTCGGATTGCGCGTAACCACCACCGCATCGCAGGCACTTTCCTGGTCGCGGCACAGGGCGCGCGCGGCCCAGTGCACCAGCGGGTTGAACCATTGCAGCACCAACAGCACCGACATGGCGAGATTGGCGAGACCATCGCGACGGCGCAGGTGAATCGTCTCATGAAGCAAAATCAGGCGTCGCTCATCGGCGCTGTAGCGCGCGTGAAAATCGGCCGGCAGGGCAATGCGCGGTGAAATCGCACCCACCACCGCAGGTCCGCTCTGCGCCGGCAATGCGCCGCGACCGTCCCGCTTCCAGCGAATCGTGCGCGTGAACCGCCATTGCGCGCGCAATAGCCAACCTGCGGTACCGGCTACGCCGATCAACCATGTCGCCAAACCGACGCCGATCCACGGGAACGCAACCGGCGCCGGTGCCGAAATTGCAGCGATATCCATCGACTGCTCAAGAATTTCGGTGGTAACAAGCGGCGCAGGCTCGATGGTGACCACCGAAATCGTATGCTTCGGAATCGCCGTCGCCGCCAGCGCCAGCGGCAGGATCCACCAAAGCAGCAACACCACCACCGCGCCACAATATCGACGTACGATCGGCCGCAATGCGGCGATGACGGCGATGGCTCCGCACGTGGCGAGCACCAGCGAATACAACATCGGCAACGAAGCATCAATCATGATCGAGCTCCTTGAGCAAGCGGCGCAGTTCGGCAAGATCGCGCTTGGAGAGCCTGCGTTGTTCGGCAAAATGGCTCACCAGCGGCGCCACCTTGCCGTCAAACAGGCGATCGAGCAACGATCCGCTTTCCTGCGACACGTATTCGCGGCGTGAGAGCAGCGGACGATACAAGTAACGGCGTCCATTCGCTTCGGCAGCCAATGCACCCTTTTTCAGCAGGCGGTTCAACAGCGTCTTGACGGTGCTGGCCTGCCAGGATTCGCTGTCGGCAAGCTTGGCCATCACTTGCTCGGCGAGCAGCGGGCCCTCCTGCCACAGCACCTGCATGACCTTGGCCTCCGACTCGGAGATGAGCGGCGGCGGTAACGACGAGGCGGGCGATGACATGGTCTCGATCCAAGTGATTACAGTTGTAAACAATTCGTAGTTTACATGCGTAATCGATAATGTCAAGCGCCTTCTGAATGGTTTTTTTCAGCCATCTGATGTTGATGCCGCGCCGGCTATGTTTTTCATCTTGGCGGCCTCGCGCACGCACTACTGTCGTCGTACGGCGACAATATTTCCTACCCACGCAGGTAGGTTACAAGAGTCATCTTTCCGGTTATAAAGATCCAGGCAACTTTGCCGGCGACACAGAGTCATGCCATGAACCCGGAATATTTCGGCGGCGCCCACGATATCGTCAAGCGTTTCTTTTGTGAAACCATGCGTTCGCTCGACTACACCATCTACATCGACCCGATGTGGCTGGACCCCAACGACGAGCGCGACGGCGAACTGTTTGCGCTGCTCGACGTGAGGCACGTGCGTCACTTCGCGGCGCGGCCGGGGCGTACCTGCCTGATCATCGACCCCGCCATCGGCGTTGCCGAACGCGCCAACCGGACGCACGTTTCGCTGGACCGGATCGCCGACGAGCTGGCGCGGCACTCCATCGTTTTTGCGCTGGATCAATCGTTCTCGCGCAGCACCGACCGGCAGGTGCAGATGTCGCGCAAGCTGGCCACCCTGGAACGCCGCGGCGTGGCCGCCTTTTACTACGATTCGAGCGCCAAGTTCCTGTTCGCCTCACGTACCGCCAGCCATCTCGAAAGCGTGAAACTGCGCCTGCGCGCCATGGGTGTTCCGCAGCAACGCATCTTCGATGGCCTGCGCGAAACGCGCCGGACCGCATCGGCCGATACCCAGGCGACTCTGGCCGCGGACTGATTGCTGACAGGCAACGCAAGCGCGCCTTACATTGGCGCACGAGGTGTTGCAGCAAGAAAACTGATCGCTCCGGCAACCGCGCCGGATTACTGAGGCAAAATGGCCCGTAGCCGGCAACTTTCGCCGGCAAGACACGGAGCACAGGCCGATGTTTCGCCAAATTCTGCATCTTTTTGCCTCGACCGCACTGCTGGTTCTTGCCTGTTCGACGACTTGCGCCGCCGAAACGGGGCTGGAAGAGTGCCACAAGGGCACCGAGGCCGAGCGCCTGAAATGCTACGACCAGCGCACCGGATACCAGGCGCCCGTCCCCTCGGCGCCACTTTCCGCGCCGACCACCAAGGTGGAAGCTAGCACCGCGGAAACAGCGGCCGCGCCGGGCAAGCCGGATACCAAAGCGGCCGGCAACACCAAAGTCAATCGCGAAAAGGATCCCTCGTGTTTCCTGCAAGGCTTTAGCGGCATCCGCGGCAGTTCGCACGGATTGGCCGAGGACAATTCGCTGTTCCGGCAATGGGCGCTCGGCGACGAGGAGCAGGGCGTGGACGAGCTGCAGCCGTATCGGCCCAACTACGCGATCTTTCGTCACAGCGATGGCGTAAACGTCGCGCCCTTCAGTCAGGCCGTCGGGCGCAGCGTCACCGACGCCGAATCCTTTCAGTACACTGAGCTGAAATTCCAGCTCAGCTTCAAGTCCGAACTGGTTGCGCCGCGCTGCATCGACTTGTGGACCCACACCAGCCGGCGCTGGCGTTTCTGGTTCGCCTATACGCAGCAGTCCAATTGGCAGATCCTCAATAGCACCACTTCGAGGCCGTTCCGCAATTCCAATTACGAACCCGAGGCCATTGCCACTTTCCGATTCAGCGAAGAAAAAGACAGCAAGTGGCAGCCGCGCCTGCTCAATTTCGCCTTCGTCCACCAGTCCAACGGACAGGCCAACCCCAAGTCACGCAGCTGGAACCGCATTTACCTGCAAGGCGGCTGGCAGCTCAGCAAGGAATGGTCGTTGATGGCGCGCACCTGGTACCGGTTGCGCGACAGCGACGACGACAATCCCGACATCCAGCAATACTTCGGCCGCGGCGATGCCGTGCTGCGCTGGGGCAGCGGCAGCAATACCGTGCAATTGCTGGCGCGCAACACATTTCACGCCAACAGCAATCGCGAGTTCCTGCAGCTCGACTATTCCTTCAAGTTCCCCGGCATCGGCCCGAAACTGCATTTTCAGGCGAGCTCGGGTTTCGGCGAAAGTCTGATCGATTACAACTTCCGGCAGAAAACGATCGGCCTTGGCCTCAGTTTCAGCGATTGGTGAGGTCGCCATTGCCGGCCTGCCGGGATGCCATTGGCGAGACCAAAATACCGTCGGCGGCAGTATTTCACGGCGCCGTCGGATAGTGCTGGCCTGCTCCCCGCCCGCCACCCAAACTGCCGCCATCGACCACCCTACTCGCGAACACCATGAACGATGATCTGTTTATTCCCGGCGCAGACGAACGCGAAATCGCCATCCGGCGGCGCGTGCATCGCCTGGCCGAGTTTTACCGTCACGCCGTCACCTTTTTGATCATTAACGGGCTGTTGTGGAGCCTCAACGCCTTACTTATCTTTTTTGGAAACCTGCCGAACCGCTGGTACGCCTGGTGGGCGGTTTGGCCCACCCTGGGCTGGGGCATCGGCCTGCTCTGCCACGGCATCACCGTATTGCCGTTCTGGAACCTGTTCTCGGACGAATGGGAAGAGCGCAAGGTCCGCGAAATCCTGGAGCGCGACAAGTGAAAAACCGCGAACCGGAACCCGGCGACATGAGCTATTCGCGGAACCGTCACGACGAAGCCTTGCGCCGGGCACGCAAGCAGGTCAAGGAGATACGCGCTTTCTACGTTTCGCTGACCGCTTACATGCTGGTCATCCCCTCGTTGTGGATCCTGAATCTTTCCACCAGCGACCATATATGGGCCTACTGGCCGACTCTCGGCTGGGGCATCGGTCTTACCATCCACGGCCTGTCGGTGTTTGCCGGCGGCTCTTTTTTCGGTGCGGCCTGGGAGGAAAAGAAGGTCGAAGAGCTGATGGCGCGCGAAAACCTCAAAGCGGTTTCCAACGAAAAACGCCTGGTGCAAGCGCAGATGCGCATGTTGCAGGCGCAGATTGAGCCGCACTTTCTGTTCAACACGCTGGCCAATATCCAAAGCCTGATCGGCAAGGCGCCGGAGAAGGCCGAACTGATGATGGAGAACTTCATCGCCTACCTGCGCCAGAGTCTGGCCGCCAGCCGAGCGCAGGACGGCACCGTGCAGCAGGAATTCAACCTCCTTCGTCATTACCTGGACCTGCTGAAAATCCGCATGGGTGAGCGCCTGCGCTATGAATTGAACGTAGCAGACGGCCTGGAAAACGAACCCCTGCCGCCCATGCTATTGCAACCGCTGGTGGAAAACGCCGTCAAGCACGGCCTGGAGCCCAAGGTGGAAGGCGGTTCGGTGCAAGTAAGCGCCGAGCGCCGCAACGGCAACCTGATTCTCACGGTGCTGGACAACGGCCTCGGCTTCTCCGAAGACGCCGATGCACGCGGCGAAGGCGTGGGGCTCGCCAATCTGCGCGAGCGCCTCGCGGTGTTGTACGACGGCGACGGCGCCCTGACCGTGGCGGACGAAAGTCCCGGTACCCGTATCACGCTCTCCATCCCCCTCCGCTCTCCATCCCCCTCTCCTCCTCACGTGTTCACTGAAACATGACGACCCACGCCACCGCCATCCTCGCCGATGACACTTCCGCGGGGAATTCGCGAAGCATCGCTTCGCGCCCGCGGGCGCCCAAGTCGTATGCAGGTGGCACGGGAGTTTCCTTGAAAATCACGGAGTATGAAAAATGATGTCCACCGTTACCGCGATCCTCGCCGACGACGAAGCCCTGCTGCGCGGGCATCTTCGCGAAAAACTGGCCGCCCTCTGGCCCGAGCTCACCATCGTCGCCGAAGCGGTCAACGGCCTGGAGGCCGCCGAAATGATCGCCGCCCTGAAGCCGGACATCGCCTTTCTCGATATCAAGATGCCGGGCAGAACCGGCATCGAAGTGGCGCAGGAGATCGAAACCGACACGCGCGTCGTGTTCGTGACGGCCTTCGACCAATACGCCGTACAAGCCTTCGACAGCGAGGCCATCGACTATGTGCTGAAGCCGGTGAGCAACGACCGGCTGCAGCAGACGGTGGCGCGCCTGCGCACCGCGCTTGCGCAAAGCGCGCCGGCGCCGGAAATCTCGCACATCCTGAATCTGCTTTCGCGCGGCGCGGCGACAGCGGCGGGCAAAAAAGCCCTGCGCTGGATACGCGCCAGCCGCGGCGATACCACCTTCCAGATTTCGGTCGACGAGGTGCTGTTTTTCCAAAGCGACGACAAATACACCGCCGTCCACACCGTCAACGGCGAATACCTGATCGGCAAGACCCTGGCCGAATTGATTGTCTCCCTGGACGAAGAACAGTTCTGGCAGGTGCATCGCGGCTGCGTGGTCAATCTCCATCACGTCACGTCCAGCAAGCGCGACGACGAAGGCAAGCTCAGTCTCGCCGTCAAGGGTTATCCGAAGCGCGTGTCCGTTTCGCGCGCCTATCAGCACCTGTTCAAGCATATGTAGCGAAGGCGGTTGCAGCACCGTCCCTTACTGCGCAGGGGCGGCTACCGGCGCCCCGACCGGCCAGGGACAACCCTGCCCTCCCTCAATCGCGGTATCCCCCCCGATAACCTACCTGCACAGGTGGGTTTTTTTTCGGCGAAGCCACGTATAACGGTCGTGCAATTTTTTAGTTCACCATCGATCGGCCGTCGCCGATCCACGACACAGGGGATTTCACATGAACAGCACACTACGCCGCGGCATGCGGCTTTCCGCGATGGCCGCCGCCGTCGCATTTTCTACGCAAGCGATGGCCGCTTACGTGGTCAATCGCATCGATTATTTCGACGCCACCAACGGCACCGCCAATTTCACCCAGATCTGGGGCAATAACAACAACGGCCGCGTGGTCGGCCAGGCAAGCTACGACAACATCACCTTTTTCACCTTCACCTACGATCCCGCCACCGGCACCTTCGTGCGCCTGGCACAGCCGGCCGGTTTCGACGGCATCAACAGCAGCGCCGGCGGCATCGGCATCAACGATGCGGGTGTCATCACCGGTGGCACGTTTGAGGCCCCCAGCACCAATCGCGGATTCATCTTGAGCAGCGGCGCGTACACATTCTTCGATCGCCCCGGCTGGACCGCATCCGTCGGCCGCACCATCGGTAACGCGTCGCCGTCATTCCCGCAGGGCCTGCTGGTGGGCTACTCGGTAGGCGATACCTCTAACCCCAACAACGGCAACGGCGGCTTTGTATATAACCCGGCCACGTCCGCTTTCGCGCTGATCAACACGCCCAATTCGCTCTTCACCATCGCGCAAGGCATCAATATCGCCGGCCAATCGGTGGGCAGCGTGCAATTCGACGGCATCACCAGCCTGCCCTTCGCGGCCGGCGCCTGGGGCTTCCTGTCCACGCCAACCACGCCGGGCAATCCCATGCTGGGCAGCACGGTGAGTTATTTCCGCATCAACGGCCAGCGCACCCACGCGCGCGGCATCAACGACAACGGCGTGCTGGCCGCCTGGGTGGACGACCCGGTGACCCACCTGCCCCACGTGTACGTCGGCACCTCGGCGGGCTTCCAGGAAATCGTCGTACCCAATATCGCGACCGTGGCTTGTCCCAGCGCAAGCGCGGGCGCATTTCCGGAGGGCCTCAACAACGCGGGCCAAGTGAGCGGGCTCTACACCGACACCGGCTGCGAAACCCACGGCTTCATTGCCACACCGGCGACGCTCCCCACCGGCACCACCGCCAGCGGCGCGTTCACCTTCAGCGTCGATGTGGTGCCGAACGTGCCGATCTTCATCGACCCGGCCGTGGCGCTCGCCTACGACTACAAGACCGGCAAGAAGAATCCGAACTTCGCCACCGTACGCCTGCCGCTCGGCATCGGCAACAACAAGTTCGTTCTCGTGGTGGACGAGAAAGCCTACGACCTCAACGCCGGGCAACTGTTCGACTTCCGTACCCACGGCAACCGCAAGGGCGTCGATTCGTTCCGCGTCGCCTGCATCGACCCGGCCGCGATGCTGGACCCGGTCAATTCGCTCGCCTTCCCGACCGAAGTGAGCTTTGTGGCAGCAGGCAAATTCACCGGCACGCAGCAACCTCTGACCACCGGCACCGGCAACAAGGGCGACAACGGCGAAGACGACGATCACGGCCACGACCACGACAAGACCGGTACCCTGACCCAGGCACAGTGCCGCGCCAAGCTGCTGGGGAATGGCGAAGGCCACGGCGGGCACGACGACTGAGCGTGATGGCCTGATCGCGGCAATTCGCAGCCATCTAGCCAATACGAGGCGGCCCGCAGCAATGCGGAGCCGCCTTTTTTATGCGCGCAAATTGTCAGCCTGCCGCATTGGGTAGGTGAAAACTGACGCGGATTGTCACCGAAGCCGCTCGTCGGAGCGCTGTCCGCAGAACATCGTTTGTGGCACACTTTGTCTGTCGCGCCATCGAGCGCGCAGTTCTCCCCGCAAAGGCAATCATGAACAAAACGACTCTCGCGCTGGCCGCCGCTATCGCAGCATTTTCCACCTTCACCACCGTTGCGAATGCCGCCAATCCGCCGGCGCCCGCCGAATGCGTGAAGGCCAGCAATGCGCTGGCCGGTCTCGCCGCGGATTTCGATCACTGGAAAGCGATCGTGCGCAAAATCGACCTGAAGGAAGTGCAGTTGATGGACGCGCGTATCACCACGCGCAAGACCTACCTCGCCAAGCAAGGCGACATGCAGGACGTGTACCAATGCCAGGAAATGACGCGCAGCATCCTGGTGGACATCGGCTCGGTGAAATTCAAGCTCCCCGATGCGTTGGCCCTCGACAAATGCCAGAAGATGGACGGCAAAGCCCACTTCGAAACCCTCAGCGCCAAATACGAAGCCGCCAAAACCGCCGTGCCGATCGCAGCCGACGACACCCCCGCCTTCAACCTGATCGGCATGCGCCTCACCAAAACCAAAAAAGACCTGGCCGACGATAACCTGCGCCTGCCCCGCTGCGAAGCGATCCTGCAAGAACTGGATGACGACGGCAAGGCGCTGGTGCTGATGCAGAAGCGGGCTGCGCAGGCGGCGAAGAAGAAGTAAGGAAGGAAGGTACTGTCTCCCCGGCGAAGGCCGGGGCCCACGTTGACGTTCCGCACGTCACTCCCGGCCCCATCCCCCCAAAACTCCTACCTGCTCAGGTAGGTTTCTTTTTCGCCGACCCGGCGTATAAATATCTTCTACTCCAACACCGTCGTTACCGACGGTGTCGATTGTCGGCCACTTGTATCGCCACACAGCTCGCTTTTGAATATGGCGGTCTAGATATGGCAGATGAAAATCGGATCCGCTCATGCAATATTCAACGAATTTTCGCCATTCGAAAGTGTTTGAATATTTTTGGTGAAATGAATAGGCAAATGCGATCTAGAAATGGCTGTACCTGAATTTTGGCGAGGATTGGCCCAGTGGAATAAACGCAGGAATTTAGTCGCGGTTCCAGAACATGATGTTGATAATTTTGCTTAGCTAATACGCGCAAACGGCAAAGGGGCCAACAATGACTTTCTCCGGGAAAATCCACCCCAACCGCTTCTAATTCAAAATCATGGATACCAATTTAAATAGATCTTTGGCAGACGATACGTTGGCAGAGCTATGGTTGATTCTCTGCCCGTTGATCAAACAAAAGGAATGGTATCAATGTTTGGCGCTAACTTGGCTTACTGTTTATCGTTCGCCCGCGTTAGTTAGTAGCGAGCTTATTGAGCGCACGGGAAATGCGCCGCCAGATTGCCTCTCTGTAGGGCAAATTGTTGATTACCTTGATAGTGATAACTTCGAGGAAAAGCTTAGCTCAGAGTGGAAGCAATCGCCATGCAGCTTTCTTACAGCATTCGATGAACTGATCGAGTTCCGATACTCAAGAGAAAACGGGGCAATATCGGAACATCCCAATCTATTTGAGAGCGAGAAGGACTTGCACGAACTTGATGCAAATTTCATGACGCGCCTTGGAATAAACGTGGAACATAGAAAATTTTATGTCGTTCCTGCGCCGTTGCATCTCCGGTCATTTGGAACTCGCGAGCAGGATGTGCACCCATACCGTTACACGCAGCATCGCTGGGTAATCCCAGCGGAATGCGATCTAATTCCGCCAGGGCGCATGCTTAGCTTCGACGTGCCTACATTGGTTTTCAAACAGGCCATGGAGCAAATAATTATTAGGAATCCACGCCTATTACGCATCTATCTTGCGGAATACATAACGGAGCCTCTCTACGAGGCGATATGGCAAAAAAAGAAGGGGAGCAATCAATGGGTGGCAAAATCGATTACAAACTGGAAATCCTTGGCTTCGGAAGCGATTAGACATCTGGAGCGAGCCCAAGCGCAAAGAGCAGATATTGTCATTTTTCCTGAACTTTGTGATTCTGCTGAAATATCCGAGGAAATCAGGGAGTGGCTTCTCGATACCTATGAGGCGAGCCAAAAAACTCAAACACCACTATTTGCAATGGTTGTTACTGGTTCACATCATCGCAAGCAAGATACTGGTGAATGGGTCAATCGCGCAAATGCATTTGATCATCAAGGCAACTGTATTAGGGCGCTTAGTCACGAAAAGCTTACGCGTGTGCAACTTGCAAAGTTGAAAATCATCGAGGGTATCAAATGCATGACAGGAATCCGCGTCGTGCAATCGGCGA
>CAZCKI010000054.1:0-11535 GCA_964498815.1 uncultured Burkholderiales bacterium | reverse complement strand
CCCAGCGTCGGCTCGTCCAGCACCAGAAGTTTCGCGTCGATCGCCATGATCAGGGCCAGATGCAACTGCGTGACCATGCCCTTCGACAGCTCCCTCACTTTGCTGGTCCGCTTGATCGTGGTTTGGGCGAGAAAGCCTTCCGCCTTGGCGCGGTTGAAGCGCGGATGCACGCCGGCCACGTAGTCGAGCGCCTGCCAGACCTTCAGCCAGCGCGGCAACACCGCCACGTCGGCGATGAAACTGACGTCGAGCATCAGTGCGTCGCGCTCGGTCCAGGGATTGCGGCCCAGTACCGTCAACTCCCCTTGGTACGGCGTCAGGCCCAGGATCGCGTTGAGCGCGGTGGTCTTGCCGGCCCCGTTGCGGCCGATCAAGCCGAGTATTCGTCCCGGCGCCACCGAAAGATCGATACCGTCCAGCGCGGTGGTGGCGCCATAGGTTTTGCGCAGTCCGCGCGCTTCAATGCATTGCATGGCTCAGCGCTCCTCGTTGCTTGTATTCGGCCGGATGGCAGACAGCAATTCCGCCGGTGTCAGGCCCAGTCGTTGAATATTGGCCGCGACGCGCGGCCACTCTTCGGTCAGGAATTTTTGCCGCTCGCCCGCGAGCAGCAATTCGCGCGCGCCGGCGTTGACGAACATGCCGCGCCCGCGCCGCATTTCCACGATCTTCTCGTCCACCAGTTCCTGGTACGACTTCATCACCGTCAGCGGGTTGACGCGCGATTCCGCCGACACCGTCCGTACCGAAGGCAGCGGATCGCCCTCCTGCAACAATCCGTCGAGGATCATCGCCACCACGCGGTCGCGCAGTTGCCGGTAAATCGGTTGGCTGTCGTTCCAGGCGGGTTCCATCTTCTGAAGTCAGGGTCCAATATTGATCAGGCGTTGCCAGCACCCAGAAAAACAGGCAGGAGAATCAGGAAAGGCTTGCGCAGCATCACCGGGCACCCGGTTCGCCACAGCCGACTTGGCGGTATTGGAGCAACCCAATGCATCGCGATCCACCGATCTGCAAAGCGAATTATCTTCTTACTTTTCAATCACTTACATATGCAACTTGCGCAAACTTCGCTGATTTAGTGTTATACATTACTATAACACTTAGTCGAATACAAGCCCTTTTTGCCTTGCGATCTGCAGGCCTGCCTGACCAGCGATTCCTTACGTGACGTTGATGTCGAGCACCTGAAACCCCACCCGGCAACTCCCCACCTTCACCTTCAATTTCCCCAACCCCTTCACCACCAGTGACACGTTGCGCTCGCTGCCGTTGCCGCGCGTCCAGGGAATCGCGATCATGAAGCCGCCGTGCGGGCCGCGGCCCCAGCCTTCCAGGTGGCCCAGTTGCGTGACGGTATCGGCCGGCGTTGCCGGTGCAACCCCCTCGCCTTCCAGGGTCAGCCGCAGCGGTTCCACATGCGCGAGCGTCTTGGCGGAATGAATGCCGTGCGTGCCAAGGTAACCGGAATTGGCGATGTTGACGCCGATGCGCGTGACACCCGGTGAAATCGATTCCTGCACGGTCACCGTCACTTTCAATCTCGGCAGCATGGACGCCACCCGCAAGGTGGTGGCGCTGTGTTGCCGGCACACCTGATCGAGCCGCTCGTACGGTGGATTGGAAATGCCGACGCGCAAATCGAAGCCGCCCAATTCCACCGGCCCGATCTGCGGATGAACGAACTTGCGCCACGGACGAAATATGCGCGACTGGTTCTTTTCGCGGTCCCACTTCGCCAGCGCGATGAAATCCCTGCGCTCCATTTCCGAATACAAATCGACAAAGCGTTTTTTCTTCTCCATGCCGATTTCGGTGAAGATGTCCCACAGCTCCACGCAATACGACAGCGCGCCGCGCTGGTGATACGCGTAATCGGTAATCACGCCGTGCGAGGGCACCCCCGGCGCGTATTGGAAATCATGATAGCCGGACACCGTCGGGTAACCGGTCAATTCCCTGGCCCACAACTCCACTTGCCTGTACACCGCGAGATCGGCCTGATCCATCTTGTTATCGGGTGTGTCGTGGCTGGGACGCAGGAACACGCCGCCGAAGGTGTGGTAGTTGATCCACGCGTATACGTTCGGGTGCGCGGCGTGAAACCGGAGCAGCGCCTGCGTCTCTGGTTCGCTGCCGGGAAATTCCCCCGCCCCCACCTGTTCGTGTTGCGCGCCCCACTGATACGGGAAATTGCGGTTGTAATCGGTCTGCGAGTCGCCCATGTAATGCACGTCGGGAATCTGCCCCGCCGAAAAATTCTCGATGTGCCCCTCGGGAAACATGCGGTAAAACGGGCCTACGTCCTCCGGCCGGCGCGGCACCATCACCCCGGCCGCATCGGCCAGCTCCACCAACTCGCCGTTCGGATGTTGTTGGCGCATATAGCCGATCTGGCCGTCGCCGTCTATGTCCGAGTTTTGCCAGTGGCTGCGGCCCTGGTCGGCGCGCGCGTCGGTGGGATCGGAGCGCACGTAGCGTCCCGTCTTCAGCACTGCCTCGGCGCCGTCGGGCGCGATGCGCGGACAGATGTAAAAAAGGTGCGATTTCACCGCTTCCGCCATGTGTGACGGCAGATCACCCACGTCCTTTTTGCCGGAGTGAATCGCGATCAGGTCCTCTGCGATCGCCAGCGACACCGAGGAGCCGCAAAACTCGCTCGCATGCATATTGCCGTCCACCCACACAGCCGGCCGGATCTGGTCCGGGTTCTCGCCGATGGTCAGCAGATGCACCGCGCGACCTTCGCGCGAAGCGCCAAGGGTCTGTAGCTTCACAAAAGCCGGATATTGCTTCGCCCACGCCTGCAGTTGCGCAGTCAATTCGGAATAGTCGAGATATTTTGTACGGAACATGGCGGAAAAAATAAAGTGAATGGGTCAGTCATTGTCGCCGGAAATTTGCGGCAACGAATAAACAAGCACGATCTGGAAAGCAAAGACACCGAAAACGGCCGTTTTCGGCGTCTAACCAAGACGGCAAATTACCCCAGCGCTAGTAACGCAAATTTGCCGGGGCCAGTCGAGCAAAGGCGATGGACATTTTCACTTGACTACAGTGCACCGGGACTATTTCCGTTTCTTTTCACACGCCGGTAGCGGCACACGCACGCCCGAGTCCATACAGAACAGGAAGGGAATGCTGATGCAAATGTTTTCGTCGCCATCTTCCCGCTTCGAAAAACTGATGAATCGGGTCGCCAGCAGCGCCGCTTCGCCGAAGCTATCCAAAGGATTGGACTGGATGACATTGCTGGCAAGCACCTTGCCGTCCGGGGCAACCTGAAACAACAAGTCGGCAAATCCATCGGCGCCGAAACGCCGTGCCTCATTGGGGTAGACGACCGGCTGCGGCGCATCCACAAAGGTTCTGCGTTTGGGCAAAACAGTCGTCGCCGGCGTGGCGCGCGGTGTCAATTTTGGGGAGGACACCGAGACCACCCGGTCGCCATCCACCAATTCGAACCAGACATCCACGATCGCCTCGCTCGCGCGCGGAATGCAATCCTTGCCCACTGCCGGACGAAATCGCCATTTGTCGAGGACCTCCACGATCGCCGCCTCGGCCGCTTCGGCACCCGTGGCCGGCTCGACGGCCGCAAGCTCAAAGACGCCATTGCCGGCCACCTTGCCCTTGAGGTGCAATTTCACCGGCAGCGATGAATCGCCCAAGACGCGAGGAAATTTGGGCTTCACGATCAGCACCGGCCGCGCGAAATTGTTCGTCTCGTCGATGATCTTGATATCGGTCTGCGCCGCCGTCAGCTGCGCCACGCACAGCATCAGCCAGCCCAGGAACATCCGCATCGCATCTCCACCATGGTCGCCAAAGCCGCTACTGAACGGCAATTCCGGCGCCACGTCAAGTCTTGCCGCGCTGCCGTTTGCAGCCTACCTGCTCGGGTAGGAGACAGGAATATCCGGCCGGTATAGACTGCTTCGCTGCACCGTCCTGCCGCCCCCCAGTGGAGAGCCGGCACCCATCCATAAAAAGGAGGCACCATGCGCACACCCATAAGAATCATTCTTGCCCTGGCCTGCTCGCTCGCGGCCGGTTACGCCGGTGCGTGGAGCGCGCCGGGCCACATGCTGGTCGGGCAGATCGCCGACGCGCGCCTGGCCGGCACCAATGCCGGCGCCAAGGTCAAGGCCTTGCTGACCGATGCCCCCGGTAGCACCAGCTACGAACCAACTTTGCAGGACGCCGCACCATGGCCGGATTGCGCCAAGGCGGTGGTGCCGGGCCCCAACGGCACCTTCGTCATTCCCGCCCATCCACATTACATTGCCGCGCAATGTTCGATCTACCTGAATGATGCCGGCCGCGCCAAGGAAATGATCGACTACGTGTCGCAGAACTACAACAACTGCGAGTACAGCGGCACCCATGCAAATTGCGACAAGGCGTTTCACTTCGCCGACATTCCCTACCAGAAAAAGAAATACGCCGACGACCTGGCCGGCGCTACCAATGCCGACGTGGTGCACGCCATCTACGCCGCCATCGCCGTGCTGCGCGGCCAGCCCGCGCCGGCGCCGTTCAATCTCGGCATGAACCAGAAGCAGGCCTTGCGCCTGTTGGTGCACTTCATCGGCGACCTGCACCAGCCCCTGCACGTGGGCTCGGTGTACCTCGATGCCAAAGGCAAGGTCTTGATCCCCACTCCGGCAAACCTCGATCCGGATACCAGCACCGTCGGCGGCAACGAACTGGTGATGGGCTCGGGAGAGTTGCACAGCCAGTGGGATGAAATCAGCGATACCCTTTCCAAACCGGATAGCGTTGCTGCCATGGTGGCGGAAGCCGCCAAACTGCCGGCACTGAGCGGTACGCCCGAAGACGCCATCGCCGGCTGGGCCAGCGAAACCGTGGTGGCGGCGGGTCAGGCGTTCAAGGGCCTCAAATTCGGCAAGCATGGTTCCAAAGGTTGGCCGATCACCTTCACCAACCACAAGACCTACGACACCAACAAGGCCAAGGTCCAGCGCCAGCAGATCATCCAGGGCGGCGAACGGTTGGCCCAGGTATTGAAGGCCATCTGGCCGTAACGGCTGGCATGCGGCGGCCGGGCTGGTCGCCGGCCGCTCGCGCCGTGCTCACCCCGCCAGCGACTCCAGCCCCTTGGCGATCGACATCCAGGCGGCGGTGGTGCTGAGCGGCACCATCAGTAATTGCGTCGCCAACAGAATGCCGCCGCCGACCAGGTAGGCGCGGTGCACGCGGCCGTTGCGGCGCCAATCGTAGACGATGGCGGCAACCATCAGCAGATCGATGAACAGCGCCGGCGGCACGGCGACGAATACCGGCGGCGGGCCCTTGGCGTCGGCCGGCGCAAAAAGGAGCATGAAAATACGCGCGATGGCCGCGTGCATCAAGGGAATATTGGCCAGCAGCATGCAGCGCTTGTGCAACTCCGGGTTTCGCACGTTGGCGATGGCAACGCCGACGAATCCAGCGAACAGCACCAGTCCCAGCATCGGCACGATCGCAAAGCGTCGTGCCTCGTCGCCCATGCCGAGGCTGCCCGCGACCTTGATCGAAGTGATCACCGCCACCACCACCGTGCAGCCCATCGCGGTCGCCAGCGAAAGCCCCGCCATACCCCAGTTGCGATGGCGCGGCGTCTGGCCGCTCGCGACCAGCACCGTCTGCGCAAGGAATAACAAGGTCCACGAGAAAAATAACGCCCCGTGGATATGGAAAATCGGCGCGCCGTGGAATTGACCGGTGGCGAGCTTTGCCCAGTAGGTCGGGATGAAACCGCCGAAGCCGATCAGCACAAAGATGCCCGCCATCCACACATAAAACCACTGCACGTCACTGCGCGCCGAATCGGCGGTCATCGTCGTCATTTTTCTTTTTCCCTGGTAGGCGCCCGGCTGGGGCAATTCATCGGCGAATGCAACCATTCGCAATCAGGCGAACGGAAGCATTCTAGTCTGTTGGCGATACGGCCGGTCAATCGCGCCACGCGTCCGCGATGCGCTTGCCCATCGGCGTGGTGGACAGAAAAGTGAGGAACGCGAGACCGCCAAGACAGGACGCCACGAACAGCGTCATCCGCAACCATCCCGGCAACGCTTCGATCATCGAAATTGCCGCGGTTGCAGCACTCAGCACCGCAACCAGGAACCACCGGACGCGATTTCGCTGGGTACGGGCTCCGTTCTGTGCGTACATCAGCGCGTCGATCATCATTTTATTCTTTGGTTCGAGGTCCATTCGCATTCCTCAGGCGTAAGTACTTTTGCCGCGCCGCAGGTACTCCACCACCGGCCACGAGACCAGCCAGCCGATCGGCAACGTGAACAGCCAGAACGTGAACGGCGCCAGCAGGTTGCCGCGCTGCATGCCCGCGCAGGGGTACGCCAACCCGGCCTTGCGGCAGAACTCGGCGGCGTCGGCAGTAGCCGAATAGTAGTAATAAATACCCCAGACGATGCCGACCACAAACGATGTCAGTACGACGCGCAGCCTCAGCTCGCGGCGAACGGCGAGTTCGTGATTACTCAAGGCGCGAAGGTCACTATTAGCGTGTTTCATTGGTACAGTCGAATCGGTGTACCCCGATTATTCGCCATCGCGAGCCGCCTGTGCAATCGGGGCAAGCGGCGTTGCCGGCTTCGCCTTCAAATTAATCAACGCCTTGCCGGTCAACCAATACGATGCCGCACAGTACCGGCGTCCATCGAAACGACATTTGGATGACTAATGCGTATGAGTACCGGGGACAAGGAACCGCCAGGCGTAGTCCGTCATGAATTCGCTTTTTTGCCGCATGGTCGAAACGCACTTGTAAAACTTCCTCGAATCGCAACGTTTGCGATGCATTCAGGAAAACAGCCTGGCTGCCGAAAGTGTAAACTAGAACTTTGTGCCACTGAAAGTCGAGACAAGCATGCGTCGTGTATCGGCAAATTCTAAATGGCTGTTCGGCATGTTCGTCGCCGCAACCATGTGGCTGTCGGGCGTCGCGTTGGCCGAAAATCGTGCTACCGAGCCGCGGCTGGTCTTGAAAGGCTATGACCCGGTTGCGTATTTTTCCGATGGCAAGCCCACCAAGGGAAATCCTGCGATCAGTTACGTCTGGGATGAAGGCCGCTACTATTTTGCCAACGCAAAGAACAAGGAACTGTTCGTTGCCAACTCGGATCGCTATGCGCCGCAATTTGCCGGATTTTGCACCGGCGGCGTACTCGATGGAGTCAAGGAAGATTCCAATCCGGAGTACTGGCTGATCCTGAATGGCAGGCTCTATACCTTTTATTCTGCCCGCTCCCGCGACGCTGCGCTCGGCGATCCGACACTGTTTTCACGCGCCGCACAGACCTGGCAAAAGATCAAATAGATCGCCTTACAACCCGGCTTTGTGCAAAGCGTCTTGAATCTTGCGGCGATGTTCCGGCTCACGGAAACGCGTGCCGAATTGCTCCGCACGCAGGAACGGGTTTAATTTGCGAATTTGCACGGCTGTGCCACGCGCCGCGCCAAGGTCGCCAAGCTTGACTTGCGATGCCGCGCGAACCGCGAGCAGGTAAGTGTTGTCGGGATACCGGCTAATAAACGACGCGACGGTTGTCAACGCCTCCACATAATGGCCGGCAGTGTAGTGGGCCAGCGCAATCGATATTCCCACCTGCGAGGACAGGCGAGGATTGAAGCGCCGCGCGACGGCGAACGCCGCAAGTGAATCATCAATCTTGCCGAGCCACAACAGAATGCTGCCGCGCAATGCATATGCATCGGCGTCGTTCGGATTCGCTTGCATCGCCTGGTCGGCCTCCGCCAGCGCCGCCTCGAATTGGCCGCGGTAACCGTAAACAATGCCGAGCATTCCGTGCGCGCGTGATTGCGAACCAGGGTCGTCAATCGCCAGCGCGCGATTTGCAGATTCCTCGCTTCGCCGCACGCCCTCTGCTGCGTCTTCCATCCAGCCCAATTCGGCTCGCTGCCATTCGGCGGTCGCCAGTACAAGATGCGCCTCGGCGTAATGCGGTGCCAGGCGAATCGCTTCCGCAGCAAGCGTTCGCGCCTCGCGGTTCGCCGAGCGCTCGGTACGCAGGTTCAATTCGCGCGCGCGCAGCACCATGTCGTACGCCTCGAGGCTATCCACCGGTTTGGCCGACGCTCTCTGCGATTCGATGCCGGTAATCTTGACCGCAAGCGCGCCGACAATATTCTTGACGATTCGATCCTGTATTTCAAAGACGTCCTTGCCTTCGCCGTCGTACCGTTCCGCCCACAGTTGCGTACCCTTTTCGGCGTCGCTCAATTCCACCGCGACGCGAAGCTTGCCGTCCGCCTGTCGCACGCTGCCTTGCACCAAGTAGCGGACACCGAGGTCGCGGCTGACATCGGCGGCACTTATCTTGCGATCCTTGTATACCTGCACACCGCCGTGCGAAATAACCATCAGCCCCGAGAAGCGACCGAGCGCCGCAATGATGTCTTCGGTAATGCCGTCACTGAAATAGTCGTGACCGCGATCGCCGCTTTGGTTTGCCAGAGGCAACACCGCAATGGACGCGCGCGAGGCGGAAGCCGGTCTTTCGCCCTCCGCTCCAGCCAGCCATGTGCGAGAAGATTTTGCCGTCTGAACATAAACAAACCAGACCGCTCCGGCCAGGGCCGCCACCACCAGCAATAGCGGCAAGCGGCCGCGCAGGCGCACCCAAGTCTCCGCTTTCTGAGGCACTGCTCCGGCGGCGGCGACGCCGTGCGCACTGAGGTCCAGTCCATAGACATGTATCGGCCGCGCTATGTTCTTTACCAGATGCTCGCCGCAATCGATCAATGGAAATTCGATCTTGTCGCGTACCTGTTCATACGCGCTTGCCGAAATTGCCACCGCGCCCGGCCGGCATATGCTCTCGATACGCGCGGCGATATTGACGCCGTCGCCGAAAATGTCGTCGCCTTCCACCATCACGTCGCCGAGATTGACGCCGATACGATAGACGATGCGACTCTCCGCAGGTTCCTGCATATAGCGCGCGGCCATGGCGATTTGCACTTCCGCCGCGCATTTCACCGCAGCGACCACACTGGGGAATTCCGCCAACAATCCATCGCCGGTGGTCTTGAAGATACGACCGCCATGCGTCGCTATGGCAATGTCGACCAGCGTTGCACGCAGTGACTTGAGACGCGTTAGCGTGTCTTCTTCAGCAGCCCCCATCAAGCGGCTGAAGCCGACCACATCGGCCGCAAAGATCGCGGCGAGACGCCGCTGCATGGTCCCGGTCATCGGCAATAGCGCGCTGCTGGGGTTGTCGCACCCATGGTACCTTGACTCCATATCCTGACAAGGGTGCAACAATGTAGCATTTCGACGCGAAAGCGACGCAGCGACCGACTATATCGCCGAAGTGCAGGATGCGGCCGGCTACCAAACCGACAAAAATTCTAGCGATGCTGCTCCCAGCCTTCACACTGCAGCACCAGGCGCTCGATCACCACGGCGTTACCTGTGCCATCCAACTCGGCAGAGGCCTCGAATTCGGAAGGCCAGCAGCGGGTGAGGTGGTAGCGCAGCACCCGCTGGCCGGTCTCGTTGTAGAGTTCGATATCCAGGTCGCGGCGCAGTTCGATCGGCGAAATGCCGGGCGTAACTCCCGCGCCGGCGCGGGCGTGATACCAGACGGTATTGGCCCAGCGCGCAAAGGTCTCGTTGTAGGTAACGCCGCGATCCAGCGTCACTGCGGCCACCTCGCTTTGGCCGGGGACCGGGTGGGGCCGCACCGGAGCGGGGCCGGAGTGGTGATCGATGCCGTGCGGGTCGTGTACCAGGCCGCTCACCCTGCTGAAGCCCGCCCAATACTCACCCGCGCAGGCTAGCTGGAAGCGGTAATCGGCGTAGGGGATCGGTCGTCGGTCGGCGAGTTGGGTCTGCATGCGCGTCGTCGTGGCTTTGTTGTTCGAGTGGAGGCTACCGCCACTGGTTCCCCCCACCGCAAATGTAACCGCGCCTTTCCCGACCCGGCAATCCCTGAAACGCGGTATCCCCAGGCGCCCGCCGAATCGGCGTCCCCTGCGCCGCGATTTTCCTCTATATTCGGGTTTGCGAAAATTCGGGAGAACCAAATGAAAAAACAACATTGGGTCGCCGCCGGCGTGACGGCATTGGCGATGATCGCGAACTTGTCCGCCGGTCCGGCGCTGGCGCAAGGCAAGACCCTGCGCTGGGCCAGCCAGGGAGACGCCACCACCCTCGATCCGCACTCGCAGGACGAGTCGCTCACCAATGGTATCAACGGGCAGGTGTATGAATCGCTGCTGATGCGCAACAAGAAATTCGACGTGGTGCCCGCGCTCGCCACCACCTGGAAACAGACCTCCCCCACCGTCTGGCGGCTCACCCTGCGCAAGGGCGTGAATTGGCACGACGGCAGCGATTTCACGGCGGACGATGTGGTGTTTTCCATCGTTCGTGCGCAGCAGCCGACCTCGAACTTCAAGGGCTACGCCAATACCCTGGGAATACCCAGGAAAATCGACGACTACACCGTTGAATTCACCACGCCGGTGCCGAACCCGGTGTTCGTCGATTTGATCGCCAGCGCCAGCATCTACATCATGTCCAAAGCCTGGTGCGAAAAACACGGCGTCACCAAACCCCAGGACTTCAAGAACAAGGAAGAAAGCTACGCCCTGCGTAACGCCATGGGCACCGGCCCCTATATGCTGGTCTCGCGCGAACCCGACGTGAAAACCGTTTTCAAGAAGAATCCCAACTGGTGGGGCATCAAGGAAGGCCTGTTCGAGGGCAACGTCACCGACTGGATCTACACGCCGATCAAAACGCCGGGCACCCGCCTCGCCGCACTCCTCTCCGGTGAAATCGATTTCGTGCTCGACCCTCCCATCCAGGACCTGCCGCGCCTACGCCAGGAGCCATCCATCAAGGTATTCGAGGGCAGCGAGTACCGCGTCATCTTCATCGGCATGGACCAGGCGCGCGACGAGCTGCTCTATTCCGACGTAAAGGGCAAGAACCCGTTCAAGGACCGGCGCGTGCGCCTCGCCCTGTACCAGGCGGTCGATATCGAGGCGGTGAAGACCACTGTCATGCGCGGCATGTCGGTGCCGACCGGCGTGCAGCTGCCCGGCGCCAAACAGGCCGGCATGCCCGAGTCGCTCAATGCGCGCTACCCCTTCGACCTCGCCGCCGCCAAAAAGCTGATGGCGGACGCCGGCTACCCGAACGGCTTTGCCGTGACCATGGATTGCCCCAACGACCGGTACATCAACGACGAACGCATCTGCGTGGCGCTGGCCTCGATGTGGGCGAAGATCGGCGTCAACGTGAAGGTGGCAGCGATCCCCAAGGCCAATTACTTCCCCAAGGTGCAGAAGCTCGATACCAGCCTCTATATGCTGGGCTGGGGTGGCGCGGGTGCGGCCACCGATCCCTTCTTCACTCTGAACCCGGTGCTGCACAGCCGCAACGATAAGGGTATGGGCGAATACAACTGGGGCAACTTCAAGGTGCCCGAGCTCGACGACCTGATCGACCGCTCCAGCAAGGAAACAGAA
>CAZCKI010000053.1:0-11724 GCA_964498815.1 uncultured Burkholderiales bacterium | reverse complement strand
ACTGCAGAAGTTCGCGTCAGCGTTCCAGCGCATCTCTGGCTAGCACTTGGCGAACTTTAAAGTTCATTTTCCTTTTGCTTGCGTTTCAGAACTTGTATTCGGCAGTCACCTGCATCGAGCGCTTGGTGCCCGGCACGCTATGTCCCTGGTACACGCCTTCGTAATAGTCCTTGTCGAACAGGTTCAACACATTGAGTTTGATCGCGTAGGACTTCTGTTCGTACGCGAGCAGCATGTCGATGCGGGTGTAGGCCGGCACGATATTGCTATTGTCCGCATTGGCGTAGCGATCCGCCACGCGCTCGATGCCTCCGCCCAGCTTCCAGCCATGCGGCAATTTGTAGACCGACCAGAGATTGACGGTGTACGCGGGCGTGTTGATCGGCCGCTTGCCTTGGGTATTGGCCTGCTGGCCGGCCGCGCGGTCGACATTGGCCCGCAGCCGCGAAGCGCCGGCGAACACCTCCCAGCGCTCGCTGATACGGCCCATCACCTCCAATTCAATGCCGTCGCTATGCCGCTTGCCGGACAGCAGATTTTGATCGACCGACACCGACAGATCGGTGTTGCGCTCGTTGGTCTTTTCGCTGCGAAACAAGGCTGTGCGCAGCGACAGATCGCCTTCCAGCAACTCCCACTTGGCACCGGCCTCGATGTTGCGCGACTTTTCCGGCGGAGTGTTGGCGCCGCGATCGTCGAGCGCATACAACTCGGCCGAGGGATTGAAGGAGGTGCCGTATGCGAGGTAATACGATTGCTCGTCGCCGGGCTGATACAGGAGACCCGTGCGAAGACTGGGGACGCGGTCGGTGCGCTGCAGCGGCCCGGCCGGCGGGGCGCGATCGTAGTCGGCGTGGAAGTTGTCTAGGCGGGCGCCGGCGACCAGTTTCCAATGCGGGGTGAATTCGACGGTATCCTGCGCATACAGTCCGGCGGTATGAGCCTTGTAGCTCACTTCGCCGCTACGGCTGAAGGAAAAATATGCCGCCGGCAGTGCCGGAATCGGGTTCGGATTAAGAACCGTGGTGGCGGGATTGGCGACTGCGCCGGTCAGATTCCAACGCGAGGCCTTCTCGTCCACCAGTTCCGCGCCGATCAGCAGCGCGTGCTTAAGGCCGCCGGCATTGGCGTAGGCGGTGAAATCGGTCTGGCTGGTGAGTGTGTGCTCCTCGCCCCCGCGCGATTGGCGCTGGCGATTGATGCCGGTGTTATCGTCGATCACGGTGGGCGCGCCGATCAGCCTGGGGGCGACCGCCCGCAAATCGCGCGTGTAGTTGCCGGCACGCAGCACCGTCTTGAGGATCGCGTCGGCGCCGAAAACATGGGTGTAACCCGCCGTGGAGATATTGGCCCGGTCGCGCTGGTAGTCGGCATTGGGCAGGCCGTAAAAGCGGTTTACCGGCACCTTGAGCGGCCTGCCCTGGAAATACGGCACGCCGTAATCGGGGATATCGTTGTACTCTAGGTAATAGTGGCCGACATAGAACTCGTCGGGCGTGCCTATGCCCCAGCGCACCGCCGGCGCCACACCGCTGCGGTCCGACTTGACGTAGTCGCGGAAGCTGTCGCTTTTCATGCGCATGAGATTGACGCGCACTGCGGCGTTATCGGTGATTTCGCGGTTGAGATCGGCGGTGAAACGTCGATAGTTATAGTTGCCGAGACTCAGCGATGCGCTGCCGCCGTCGTGCAGGCGCGGCATCTTGCTCACCTGGTTGATGATGCCGCCGGTGGAGCCGCGGCCATAGAGCATGGAAGCCGATCCGCGCAGCACGTCGATCTGTTCGTAGTTGAAGGTGTCGCGGTTGTATTGGGCGATGTCGCGCATATTGTCTAGGTACAGGTCACCCACCACCGAGTAACCGCGCAAGGTGATGTTGTCGCCGATGCGTCCGCCCTCGCCGGCGTTGAAGGTCAGGCTGGGAACGTTGCGCAGCGCTTCGCGGAAGGTATCGGCGCCGCGATCGCGGATCAGTTGCTCCGGCACGATGGTGACGGCTTGGGGAATATCACGCGGCAGTTGCTTGGACTTGCCAACATTGGTGGTGCCGGCCTGATAGCCTTTCTGTTCTTCGCGCGCATCCTTGACGTTGACGGTCGGCAGCGTGGTCTGCTCTTTCTCGTCTTTCTTTTCTTCCGGCGGCGTGGCCTGCGCGCTTGCGCTCAGGGGTGAAAACGCCAGACTGAGCAGCATTGCGCCCAGCGGCAGTAACGCCGGTTTGACGTTTTGTGGGCGCTTCTGGTTTGATTTCCTGCAAGCCGCGTTGTTGCGTTGTAGCCTAGCCATATTGCTTCCTTTTCCTGTTTTTGTTGGCTGGCTAGCTCCTTGCGCGGGCGCGCGTGACTTCGCTGGCTTACGGTTGACAAACGATTAACTCAAGGTAAATTGGATCGGCACGATCGCCCATCCCGGGACCGCTTCCTCACCGCGTCGCGCGGGTACGAATCGCCAGCGCCTGACGGCCTCCATCGCCGCGACGTCCAGCCGTTCCACACCGCTGGAGCTTTGGATTTCGACCTGCTCGGCCAGGCCCGCTACGGATACGCGCACGCGCAGCAGTACCCTGCCCTGCTGATTCAGTCTCTTCGCCAGGGGCGGATAGGCCGGCGCCGGATTGTTGAGGTATGCCATGTCGAAGCGCGGCGGCTCGGCGCGCGCCGGCGGCTGGGCTTGCGCCGCCGCGAATTCCAGGGGGGCGGGCTTGACGGGAGGTTCCGGCGCAAAATCGGTGGGCCGGGGTTCCGCCGTCAGGCTGATTTGAATAGGCGGCAACTCGACGCGGTCCGGCCTGAATTCCTTCAGCGGCAGCGGCTTTTCCGGCTGCGCTTGTCGTGGCTTGTCGGGGTCGGCCGGGATCAAGTTCACCATCAGCGGCGCGGCTTCCTTGAACGCCTTGCGCACGGGCTCCAACTGCAGCAATGCCGCCAGCAGCAGCGCGTGCATGGCGATAACAAGGCCGAGACTGCGCCAGCGCGGCATGGCACCGTAGCGGTCGTAGGAGGGTGAGGATAGGGGCGCGGTGTGCATGAACGTCATCAGCGTTATTTGGTGAGGATCAATTTGCCGTTGCGGGTCTTGCGCAAACTATAAATTTCACCGTTATGGCCGATTTTCAATTCGCCGTACGCGCCCAGCAGTTGCTCGCTGGTCGTGTGCGCGACGGACAAAAGCAAACGATGGCGCTCGTCATCGCCAGGCGACGGTGCCGGTGAGTGGGGAGAAAAAGCTGTTTTGTCCGATTCCATGGTCATATGGTAATGCGAATGATTTGCATTTGCAATATATGGCGCATGGTAAACCGAAAACAGGGCATTCACCGGCCGGGCGCTAAAATATATGCCCGCCCACAGAAGTCCGCCGCCATGAATCCTAAAGACCTCCCCACCGCCGCCAAGTCTGCCTTCCAGTGGGACGACGCACTGCGCCTGGAAGACCAATTGTCGGACGAAGAACGCATGGTGCGCGACAGCGCACGCGCCTATTGCCAGGAGAAATTGCAGCCACGCGTGCTGTTGGCGAACCGCAACGAGACCTTCGACCGCGACATCATGACCGAAATGGGCGCGCTCGGTTTCCTGGGCGCCACCATCGATGGCTACGGTTGCGCCGGCGTCAATCACGTCTGCTACGGCCTGATCGCACGAGAAGTGGAACGGGTCGATTCGGGGTATCGCTCGGCCATGAGCGTGCAATCGTCGTTGGTGATGCACCCGATCCACGCCTACGGCTCCGAAGCGCAGCGGGAGAAGTATTTGCCCAAGCTCGCCAGCGGCGAATGGGTGGGATGCTTCGGCCTCACTGAACCCAACGCCGGTTCCGACCCCTCTTCGATGGTGACGCGCGCAAAAAAAGTCGACGGCGGCTACCGCTTGCACGGCGCCAAAATGTGGATCACCAATTCTCCGGTGGCCGACGTGTTCGTGGTCTGGGCCAAGGACAGCGCCGACGGCGACACAATTCGGGGCTTTATCCTGGAGAAAGGCATGCAGGGCCTCAGCGCGCCGAAAATCGAAGGCAAGTTTTCGCTGCGCGCTTCGATCACCGGCGAAATCGTCATGGACGACGTATTCGTGCCGGACGAAAACCTGTTGCCGAATGTGAAGGGCCTGAAGGGCCCGTTTGGATGCCTCAACAAGGCTCGTTACGGCATCAGCTGGGGCGCGATGGGTGCGGCCGAGTTTTGCTGGCACGCCGCCCGCCAGTACACGCTCGACCGCATGATGTTCGGCAAACCGCTGGCGGCAACCCAGCTTATCCAGAAAAAGCTCGCCGACATGCAGACCGAAATCACCCTGGGGCTGCAGGGTTCGTTGCGGCTGGGCCGGCTCATCGACGAGGGGCTGTCCGCCCCGGAAATGATTTCGCTGATGAAGCGCAACAACTGCGGCAAGGCTCTTGATATCGCGCGCGTTGCCCGTGATATGCACGGCGGCAACGGTGTTGCCGACGAATACCACGTGATCCGCCACATGATGAACCTGGAAGCGGTGAACACCTACGAAGGCACGCACGATGTGCACGCGCTGATCCTCGGCCGGGCACAGACCGGCCTGAATGCATTCCAATGAGTAAGCCAATCTGGTTCGCGCCACCGACCTCGCAGGAAGCGTATTTCCGCAAGACCATGGTCGAGCACCTCGGCATCGAACTGACCGAGTTCGGCGACGATTTCCTGCGTGCGCGCATGCCGGTCGATCACCGCACCCACCAGCCGGCCGGCCTGTTGCACGGCGGCGCGTCGGTTGCGCTGGCCGAGACGCTGGGCAGCATCGGCGCCCATCTCTGCGTCGATCCGGCACGTTTTGCCGTGGTCGGCCTGGAAATCAATGCCAATCACATTCGCGGTGTCAGCAGCGGTTGGGTGATCGGCACGGCACGACCGCTGCATCGCGGCCGCACCACCCACGTCTGGGAAATCCGCATCGAAGACGAAGCCGGCAAGCTGGTCTGCATATCGCGTATTACCATGGCGATCCTGGAGAAGACCGCGAAGTGATCGTCTTGCGTTGAAGAACTTTTTTCGCCCGTATGCGACTTTCCTGAGGTTGCCCGACGTCACCGCCACGTTGGTGATGGCGTGGTTCGCGCGCCTGCCGATCGGCATGACGGCGCTATCGATGCTGCTGTTTCTGCGCGAGACGCTCGGCAGCTATCAGTCGGCCGGCGCGCTGGTCGGCACCTATTTCCTCGCCATCGCCGGTGGCGCCCCGTTCATGGGCCGGATCATCGATCGCAAGGGCCCGCGCCGCTTGTTGATCTTGACCGGTCTATTGCAACCCAGTCTGGTGCTGGCGCTATACTTTGCCGCCAGCGCGCACCTTGACCACACCTGGCTATTGGCATTGGCGGTCGTCGCCGGCGCCTTCTCGCCGCCGATCACGGTGCTGACACGCACCGTCTGGCGCCACCGCTTCGAGAGCGACGTGGAAAGGCGCATGGCGTTTTCCGTCGATTCCGTGTTCGTCGAATTGAATTTCACGGCAGGCCCCTCGCTGGTCGCGATCGGCATCGCGGCGTTCGGCGCGTCGACCACCTTCCTGATCACCATCGCCGTCATGTACTTGTCGCCATGGATTTACCTGCGCTCCCCTGCCCTCAAGTATTGGCGGCAGGAACCGCACGGCGAGCGCCACCCGCTGGGGCCGCTGACCGACCTTAGCCTCGTCAGCCTGTTTGTAATCACGCTCGGTCTGTGTCTCTGTTTCGGGCTCATGGAGGTGGGCTATCCGGCCTATGCCACGTCGATCCAACTGACCGCCTTCGGCGGCTGGCTGCTCGCCATCAATTCGGTCGGCAGCGCCATCGGCGGCGCGCTTTACGGCGGGCTGCATTTGCGTATCAGCGTGGAGCGCCAATTCAGCTGGTTGCTGGCCCTGATCGCGTTGCCATTGGCGTTGCACGGCTACGTCGACCAGACCTGGCTGTTCGCCGTCGTTGCCTTCTTTGCCGGCGCCGCCATCGCTCCGGCGATCGCGGCGCAAAACCTGCTGGTGTCGCGCATGGCGCCTGCCCAATACGCCACCGAAGCCTTTACCTGGTCATCGACCTTTATCGTCTGCGGATTGGGCGCCGGCATGGCGCTGGGCGGCGCCATGGCGGAGCAGATGTCAGCCAAGGCGCCTTTCCTGCTCGGCAGCGCCATCGCGCTGGCCATGGCGGTTGCCGCGCGCCTGCTGCTGAGGCGCAACTGACTCCCGACTAGTGCACGCCCTCGTCGAGGGCAATGCCCGGAGGCAGGGACAAGGTATCGATGCCCTCCTCCGCCAGTGCAGCGGCGTCTTCCACCGAAATGCGTCCTCGAATATTGCGCCGCGCTTCCTCGCCGTAGTGGATGCGGCGCGCGGTTTCCGCAAAATCGGCGCCCACGTTCTCGGTATTGGCGAGAACGTAGGCCTTGAATTGGGCCAGCATGTGCGCCTGCATGCCGGGGATCATGGTCGCCGCCAGGATTTCACCGGAAGTCCCGCCTGCCTCGGCGTTCTCCGCCGCCCCGGAATTGATGCGCGGCGCGGACAGCATCTTCTCGACATGACGATCGCCGCACAGGGGGCACTCGACCAGGCCGCGGCCGGATTGCGCTTCGAAGTCGTCGGCCGAGCGAAACCAGCCATCGAAACGATGGGCCTGCGAGCAAGACAAATTGAAAACAATCATGAAATTATTCCAGCAATCAATGGATAGCAGATGGCGGCGGCGACTACAAATTCAAGCTTCGCTGCATGCAAAGCATGCCTCATGCCATAACGCGCCGCCCGTCCGTTTGTTTACCGAAATGTGGCGTCATAGCGAAGCCGCAACTCGTTCTTTTGTACCTTGCCCATGGTATTTCTCGGCAATTCGTCGACAATAAAGAGGCGCTTGGGCAGCTTGAAATTGGCAAGCTTGCCTTTCAGCGCGCCGATCAAGGCGGCTTCATCGGCGGCGACGCCTGGTTTCATGACCAAGGCGGCCGCCACGGCTTCGCCGAAGTCGGGATGCGGCAGGCCGAATACCGCGCTTTCGACCACGCCTTCCTGCACATCCAACAGCAGTTCGACTTCCTTGGGATAGATGTTGTAACCGCCGGAAATCACCAGGTCCTTGGAGCGGCCGGCGATGGAAATGTAGCCCTCGGCATCGGCGATGCCAAGATCGCCGGTCTTGAAAAATCCGTCGGCGGTAAATTCCTCGCGAGTTTTGTCGGGCATGCGCCAATAGCCGGGCAGTACGTTCGGCCCCTTTACCTGGATTTGACCGACCGCGCCCGGTGGACACGCAGCCAGCGCGTCGTTGACCACCCGCACCTCGATGCCGGGCAGCGGAAGTCCCACCGTTCCGCCGCGACGTTCTCCGGACAAAGGGTTGGAGGTATTCATGCCCGTTTCGGTCATGCCGTAGCGCTCGAGGATGGTGTGGTCGCTGCGATCGCGAAATTGATGAAAGGTTTCGGCCAACAGCGGCGCCGAACCGGAAATGAACAGGCGCATATTGCGGCACGCGTCGCGATCGAAAGTCTTTTCCGCGAGCAAGCGCGTGTAGTAAGTCGGCACGCCCATGAATACCGTGCTGCGCACCAGGTCGGGAACTACCGCAGCCGCGTCGAACTTGTGATGAAAGATCATGCGCCCGCCGTTCAGCAGGATCGTGTTGGCGGCGACGAACAGCCCGTGCACGTGAAACAAGGGCAAGGCGTGCAGTAGCACGTCGTCGGGCCGGAAACCCCAATAGCGATGCAGGGTCTCCGCGTTCGAGGACAGGTTGCGGTGACTGACCATGGCGCCCTTGCTGCGCCCGGTGGTGCCAGACGTATAGAGAATCGCGGCGAGGTCGTCGCCGCCCCGGATTTCGACGCCGTCGAATGGCATCGCCGCGGAAGCCCGCGAGGCCCAGTCGATTTCGGCATCGCGGTCGGCTTCGGCAGTCCCCATCGTAAATCGATGAACAACGCCGAACCGCGCGCAAATCGGCGCAACCCAGCTCGCGTCGCGCGGCGAATGCACAAAGATGATCGGCTCCGCATCGGCAAGAAAGTATTCGATCTCGCTTTCGCGGTAGGCGGTATTCAACGGTAGGTAGGCAACCCCGGCGCGCAGGCAGGCGAGGTAGAGAAGCAACGATTCGACCGACTTATCCACCTGTGCGGCGAGCCGGTCGCCGGGTTTGGCGCCAAGGTCGCGCATCAGACCCGCATAGCGCGCAGTGATTTCTTCCATTTCCCGGAAGGTCAATCGGCGGCCGCTGTCGGTTTCCAGCAGCAGCCGGCTGCGATCCTGCGGCATGCGCGCCTGGATTCGTGCAAACAGGTTTTCGTTCACGATTTGCCTGTTGTTGCGCTAGTCGGCACCATGCCGATTTTCAGTTCGCGCTCGGCGACGCCGGCTGCGACGTAATCGTCTATCTCATGCCTGCCGTCGACGTTTTCGCCGAGGATGCTGGCGATGGCCTTGCCCGGCAACAGTTGAATCTGCGCGCCGTACACCACGCTTACCTGTGAAGCAACGGCCGCCAGCGCCACATAGGCGCCGCCGCCCAGGGTGCCGAGTACGATGCAGTCGATAACCGTACCGGCTGCGGATAGTTCCGCCAAGGCCAGCGCGATGTCGACGATATGGCTGGACAACATCAGGCGTTCGTCGTCGAGCGTGGCGGAATGTGCGTCGCAATCTACCAGCACATGCAGATGGGCGGGCGGCGCCGCTTTCATTTGCCAAATCCGGTCGGCGAGCGCCCATGCCTGCAGCGCGCCGAGCGGCTTGCGATTGACCAGGCCAAGTACCGCGACCTTGGCGTCTTCGTACTGCGCCTCACCGTGCAATACGCCTTCGCTTTCCAGGATCTCGTAGCCAGCCGGGTATAACAAGGCGAGATCCTTGCGCTGGATTCTTTCGGCGGCGGCGATCCTGGCTTTCGATTCCACGCGCAGTTCGCGATGACGCTGCGATACATTGAACGCCGCAGGAATGGCAAAATCGCTGCCGAAAGCCGCATTGTCCAGGCCGCGCTTGATACGCGACTCGGCGCCAATGGTTGCCTGCGCGATGGCGCGAAACATTTCATCCAGCGCCGATCCGCCGGCCGCTTGGGCGAGGATGGAGGGGCCGGACATCGCAAATTGCGTGTTATCGCAAAAATGCCGCGCCGATGCCAATGCCGCGAGCATGCTCGCGCCGCCGTAGCAATTTGCTCCCGGTACCGCGATCAAAGGCGTACCGGCGCACACCAACTCGCATGCGGAACGAAACAGGCGCCGGAATGCCCCCAGCGCCGGCAAGCCTTGCGTCACGCGCGCACCGGCGGAATCGAGATAAAGCAGCATCGGCGTCTGCTGGGAAGTGGCGACCCGCATCAGACTGGCGAGCTTTTCGCATTCATCAACGCCGAAAGAACCCGAAGCCAGGCGATTCTCCATCAGCGCCACGAAAACACTCTGTCCGTGCAGCGTACCCTTGCCGATGGTCAGGTTGCCGATCGCCGCGCCAAGCGGCGCGAAACCGGTTTGCACCATTATTGACTGCAAAGCTTCCCGTGCGTTCATAGACGCAATTATATCGGCCGAGAGAGCCGCCGCCGCGCGGCCTCCTCCCGTACAATCGTTAGCCTCCATCCTGCGTCGCGATGTTGCGGTGCAATGGCTTGCCCAAAAAGGGGGACGTGCAATGCAATCGATCGGCCTGGTGGCGCTGGTGGTGCGGGAGTACGACGAAGCGATTCGCTTTTACGTCGATGTGCTCGGCTTTAGTTTGGTGGAAGACAGCTTCGTCGCCGCGCAAAACAAGCGCTGGGTGATCGTCTCCCCGCCCGGCGAGGCCAGCTGCCGGCTGTTGCTGGCGCGCGGCGTCGGCGACGAGCAGACTTCGCGCATCGGCAACCAGACCGGCGGGCGGGTATTTCTGTTCCTGTATACCGATGACTTCTGGCGAGACTATCGTGCGTACCAAGGCAAAGGCGTGGTTTTCAAACGCCCGCCTGCCGAAGAGCCGTATGGCACCGTGGCGGTGTTTGCGGATTTGTACGGCAATCTTTGGGACCTGGTGCAACTGAAAGAGCGCTAGTCCGGCGCGTTGCGCCATGGATCCAGCGGATGTTCCGCCTGCGCGAACGATGACGACGGTCATGGAATATCGGTTTCCGTGCTTGCACACTGCGATGCCACTTCGTGGAGGGGAAACATGAAAAACATAAGAAATCTGATGGGAAGCGCGCTGCTCGGATGGTGCGCGATGCTGCCGGCCGTAGCGGCCTTTGCGCAGGACTATCCGACGCGGCCGATCAAGATCGTCGTGCCGTTCTCGCCGGGAGGTGCCGTCGACGGTCCGATCCGGTTGATCGGCCAGGAACTCGGCAAACGCCTCGGGCAGCAGGTCATCATCGAAAACAAGCCCGGCGCGGGTGCCACCATCGGCAGCGAATCGGTCGCCAAGTCCCCCGCCGACGGCTACACGCTGCTGCTGGCCTCGCAGACCAACGCCATCAGCGCGTCGCTGTATCGCAAACTGACGTTCAGCCCCATCGACGACTTCGCAGCCATTTCGCTGCTCGGTCGCGAACCCGGGGTACTGGTGGTGCACCCCTCCCTGCCCGTCAAAAACATTGCCGAATTGATCGCATACGCCAAGGAGCGTCCGGGCAAACTCGATTACGCATCCTCCGGAAACGGTAGCGGCCAGCATTTGTTCGCGGCCCTGTTCGCCTCGATGGCCGGACTGAAATTGAACCATGTACCCTATCGCGGCAGCGCCCAAGCCACCACCGATTTGCTCGGCGGCCAGGTGCAGATGTCGATTCCCGGCATGGCCGGCATGATGGGACATATCCGCGCCGGCAAATTGCGTCCGCTGGCGGTGACCGGCACTGCCCGCTCGCCGCATCTTGCCGACGTGCCGACGCTCGATGAAGCCGGAATGAAAGGCTATTCGGCCTACGTGTGGATGGGATTGCTGGCGCCGAAAGGTACACCGGTTGCCATCATCAACAAGTTGCAAAAAGAGCTGGCAGCAGTCATCGCAGGGCCGGAAGTCAAAACGTACCTCGACAGTGCATCGATCGAAGCCGTTGCCTCGACGCCTGCCGAATTCGATGCCTACTTCCGCCAGGAGCGCGACCGCTGGGCCAGGATTATCAAGGAAACCGGCGCGCAGATCGATTAACCACGGCAGACACGACCATGAACACTACATCCGCACCCGCCGTCACCGGCGTAGAACACTGGACCCACAAGGGCGAGGTAAAGCTCTTCCTGTGGGAGAAATTTGTCGGCACGCCCGACAACAAACCCGCCGTGCTGTTCGTGCATGGCTCGTCGATGGCTTCGCAGCCGACTTTCGACCTGACCGTTCCCGGCCGCCCCGATTCATCGGTAATGGACTGGTTCGCGCAGCGCGGCTTCGTTTGCTGGACCGTGGACATGGAAGGCTATGGCCGCTCCGACAAGAACCGCGACATCTTTTGCGATATTGCCAACGGCGTCGATGACCTGGCCGCCGCCACCGACTACATCGCCAAGGTGCGCGGCGTGAAGGGTTTCCTGACCTACGGCATCTCCTCGGGCGCATTGCGCGCCGCCCTGTTTGCCGAACGCCACCCGGAACGCGTGGCGCGGCTCGCGCTCGATGCCTTCGTCTGGACCGGAGAAGGCGCGCCGACCCTGGCGAACCGCCGCAAAAAGCTGCCCGAATTCCTGGCCAAGAAGCGCCGCCCGATCGATCGCGCTTTCGTCTATTCGATATTCGAGCGTGATCATCCCG
>CAZCKI010000052.1:0-11743 GCA_964498815.1 uncultured Burkholderiales bacterium | reverse complement strand
GCGGCGGCCTTCATCGCTGTCGATCACCAGGCCGCATTCTTTCAATGCGCCGGTCGAATAGTCTTCCACCGCGCCTTTCAATCCCTGCCAGTCGTCGGGCGCATAGCCCAAGGCAAATTTGGCGGCGATTTCTCCGCTGACACCGCGGCTCTTGAAGTACTCGATCGCCTTTGGTGAGTTTTTCAGTTCACGGCGGTAGAAGTGGGTGGCGGCGTTCATTACTTCGCCGAGGCCTGCTGCTTCCTTGGCGCGTTCGATAGCTTCGCCGCGGTTGGCCTCCTGCGGCATGGTGAGCCCCACGCCATCGACCAACTCGCGCACCGCGTCGCGAAAGCCCATGCCGGCGTACTCCATCAAAAAGCTGATGGCGGTGCCGTGCACGCCGCAGCCGAAGCAGTGGTAAAACTGCTTGGTCGGGCTCACCGAAAAGCTGGGGGTTTTTTCGCTGTGAAAGGGACAGCAGGCCGAGTAATTCTGGCCCGATTTCTTCAGCTTGACGTGCTTATCGACCACGTCGACGATGTCGACGCGGGCGAGCAGTTGCTGGATGAAATCCGGTGGGATCATCGAACGATTATAGGGCAGTCAAAAAAGGCCGGGCTGGCGGGGTGGGTGGGAAAAACACCCCCTCATCTATATGGGCGGAATTCCGCGGGCTGCAAGCCCCTGTCCTTCCCTCGCGCAGGCGGGGGTCCAGGTTCGGCAATAAGGAAGTGCAACAAAAATTGGGCCCCCGCCTGCGCGGGGGAAGGACCCAATCAGATCAGCCCAGCCGCGCCTTGATGATGCCCGACAGCTTGCCCATATCGGCACGCCCGGCCACCTTGGGCCGCAACACGTTCATCACCTTGCCCATGTCCTTGACGCTGGTGGCGCCGGTCTCGGCGACCACGGCATCCAGAATCGCCGCCAACTCCGTTTCGGAAAGTTGCGCGGGCATGTAGGCCGACAGCACGCCGACTTCGAACTCTTCCTTGGCCACCAGATCCGGACGCTTGCCCACCGTGTACTGTTCGATCGAATCCTTGCGCTGCTTCAGCATCTTGTCGATGATGCCCAGCACCAGGTCGTCGGTGAGGTCCACACGCTCGTCGACTTCCTTTTGTTTCAGGGCAGCTTGCAGCAGGCGGATGGCGGCCAGCTTGTCGGCTTCGCGCGCCTTCATTGCGACCTTCATGTCTTCGTTGATTCGTTCACGCAGGGTCATGGCTTTCTCCAAATCCCAAAAAATAAAAAAGGCAGGGAGCTCTCGCTTCCTGCCTTGCAAATTTGTTGCGAGCTGCTTAGTAGAGTTTCGGCGGCAGCATCTGGCTGCGCAAGCGCTTGAAACGGCGCTTCACCGCGGCGGCATGCTTGCGCTTGCGTTCTGCGGTCGGCTTTTCATAAAACTCCCGGGCACGCAGCTCGGTGAGCAAACCGGTTTTTTCAACGGCGCGCTTGAAGCGGCGCAGGGCCACGTCAAACGGCTCATTTTCCTTGACACGAATATTCGGCATTACGGACTACCTTTCTAGTTATGCCCAGCCAATCGGCGTGCGATTGAGGGTCGGAGGTTGCGGAAAGCCCTCTATAATACTTTTTTTCCGCCGGTTTGCCAACTTCCCCTGTCGATTCCGTGCCTTATCCTGCATTTTCAGCCGCCGGGCACAGCCAAACATGCTGATTCTGGGCATCGAAACCTCCTGCGATGAGACCGGCGTAGCCCTGTTCGACACCCGCAAAGGACTGGTCGCGCACCGCCTGCATTCGCAAATCGACATGCACCAGGCCTACGGCGGCGTGGTCCCGGAACTGGCCTCCCGCGATCACATTCGACGTCTGACACCTTTAATTCACAGTGTATTCGAAGGTAGTAACTACTCACTACAAAATATCAACGCGATCGCCGTCACGGCGGGGCCCGGCCTCGGTGGGGCGCTGATGGTGGGCACCAGTACCGCCGCCGGACTGGGCCTCGCGCTAGGAAAGCCGGTGATCGGCATTCACCACCTGGAAGGGCATCTGTTATCGCCGCTGATGGCGACACCCCAGCCGACCTTTCCGTTTATCGCCCTGCTGGTTTCCGGCGGCCACACCCAGCTGATGAAAGTGGCGGGGGTCGGCGACTACTCGCTATTGGGAGAAACCGTCGACGACGCCGCCGGAGAGGCTTTCGACAAGACCGCTTCGCTGCTGGGTCTCGGTTATCCCGGCGGTCCGGCGCTGAGCGCGCTGGCGGCAAGCGGCGACCCAGCACGCTTCAAATTGCCGCGCCCGATGCTCGCTAGCGGCGACCTCGATTTCAGCTTCAGCGGACTCAAGACCGCCGTGAAAAATCTGCGCGATCGGCACGCGAACAGCGATGGCGGTCTCAGCGAACGGGATCGCGCCAATATCGCGGCAGCCACTCAGGCGGCGATCGTCGATGTGCTGGTGGCGAAGTCGGTGCAAGCCTTGCAGGCGAGCCACCTTACGCAGCTGGTCGTGGCCGGCGGTGTCGGCGCAAACCAGCGTCTGCGGAATCGATTGAATCAGGTTGCGGCAAACCACCGCTGGACGGTCTACTACCCGCCGCTGGAGTTTTGCACCGATAACGGCGCGATGATTGCGTTCGCGGCGGCGATGCGGATCGATGCGGACCCGCACTGGCAGCGACGCGCATCGCTAGCTTTCAGCGTGCGGCCGCGCTGGCCGCTGGCTGAAGGCAGCTAGCGCGAGCGTTTCAATCCGGCGCGTTGCGGCGGTACTTCGCCTCCGCTGCCGCCAATTTCTCCTCGGCGTTTTTGACGGCTTGCTCGAGCGCCGCAATGCGGTCGTCGTATTCGGGCTTGCGGATCACCGAATTGCCGCCGGCGCGCACCACCACTTGCTGTTCTTCCGGTTTCGGATTGCGACCGTTTTCCAGCGCCGCTTTCGCCGTTTCGAGTCCGCGCTGCGCGGTGTCCACCTCGGCCTTGAGCTGGTCGCGGTTACGTTCCCGCCGCTCCACCACTTTCGACAGGTCGAAACCCTTCTTCGGCGGCGTTATGGTCTTGCCGGCGGTGGGCGGGCTGGGGGCTGCCGCCTTGCCGGGCATGATGTTGGCCTTGCCGTCGATATCGACCGGCTCGGCCTTTTCGCCGGGCTTCGGCACCCGGTCGGAATAGGTGACCTTGCCGTCCTTGTCGGTGTATTTGTAGAGCTGCTGCGCCGATACCGCCGTAGCGGCAGACGCGACCAGCAACAACGTGCTCCATTTCGCGACATCAGGCCATTTCATCGAGCACCTCCAGGGATTTTTCGGCGAACCCAACCGCACACACCGCACAGTGCGGATCGCGCGTAAACGTAACCGACTGCCATCTCATGTTCAAGCCATCGAGCATTTGCAAACGTCCGGTGAGCGGAGTCCCGACTCCCGTCAGGAGCCGAATCGCCTCGGCCGCCTGCGTGGCGCCGATGATACCGACCAGCGGCGCGAATACCCCCATGACTGCACAACGTTCTTCCTCGCCATCCGGTTGATCCGCGCTTTTGTCAGCGAACAGGCAGTGATAGCAAGGACTGTCGCCGTTACGAAAATCGAACGTGGTGATCTGTCCGTCGAAGCGTATCGCCGCCCCCGATACCAGCGGTTTCCTTGCCTGCACGCAGGCGCGGTTGATGGCGTGCCTCGTCGCGAAATTGTCCGAGCAATCGAGCACCACGTCGGCCGCCTCGACTGCCAACCGCAACTCTTCACCGCTCAGTCGCCGCTCGATGGCGTGAATATCGATCGAGGAATTCAGCGCCGCCAGCGACTGCCGCGCCGACAGCGCCTTGTTGCTGCCGATGCCCGACTCGCGATGCACGATCTGGCGCTGCAGGTTGGTCAGATCCACCGCATCGCCGTCGGCGATGGTGATGCGCGCGACCCCGGCCGAGGCGAGATACAAAAGCGCCGCCGAACCGAGCCCGCCGGCACCGACCACCAGCGCGTGCGAGCGCGCCAGTTTTTCCTGCGCCTCGACGCCGAATTCGTTGAGCAGGATGTGGCGGCTATACCTAAGGAGATCGCTGTCGTTCAAAGGCGGGAGCTCCCCGGCACGTACGATCAGTGGACGTCGGCCTTGGCATGAACCTTGGCGGCAGCCGCATTGGCCAGCATCAGCGCGCGCGGATTGGCCGCGACCGGCTGGCCCTTCAACTGATTGAGCGCCTGTTGCAGCACGAAGTCGATCGGTTTGCCGTCCGCCGCATTGAGCGGCTTGTATTCGACCGGCTTTTCCTCTTCCTTGGCATTCTTGCCGGCGGGATTGATCGCGGCAGACTGGCCGTTGGCGACACCGATGGCGCCGCCTGCTTTCGATTGCTGGTCCGGCAGGACCGGCGGTTCAGCCAGCAGTTTCGCCTTCAGCGCCTCGTTGGCTTTTTTCTCTTCTTCGCCGGTGAGGTGATGCTCGAGATCGGCCTCGCGCAAACTGAGGCGCTGGCTGCCGTCGTCGACCGACACGTCGGGCGATATGCCCTTGGCCTGGATCGAACGGCCGTTCGGCGTGTAGTAACGCGCCGTGGTGAGCTTGATGGCGGTGTTGTTGTTAAGCGGCAATATGGTTTGCACCGAGCCTTTGCCGAAGGACTGCGTACCCATCACCATGGCACGCTTGTGATCCTGCAGGGCGCCGGCGACGATTTCGGAAGCCGAGGCGGTACCGCCGTTGACCAGCACCACCAGCGGAACATCCTTGATGGCAGCAGGCAGCTTGGTGAGGAAGTCTTCGCGATTGGAGCGCAGGTAGCTTTCCTTGCGGGCGAGCAATCTGAGCTTGGCATCCTCGACGCGGCCGTCGGTATAGACCACCAGTGCATCCTTGGGCAGGAAGGCCGCCGACACCGCAACCGCAGCTTGCAGAAGGCCACCCGGATCGTTGCGCAGGTCCAGCACCAGACCCTTCAGCTTGCCGTTGTTCTGCTTGTACACATCGTTGATGGCCCGCACCATTTTCTCGGCGGTGGCGTCTTCGAACTGCGAGATGCGCACCACGCCGTAACCCGCTTCCAGCACGCGCGAGCGCACGCTCTGGATTTCGATGATGGCGCGCTTTACGTTGAACACCAGTTCGCGGTTTTCGCCGCGCCGCAGAATGGTCAGCACCGCCTCGGTGCCGGCGTCGCCGCGCATTTTTTTGACCGCTTCGACCAGGTTGAGGCCGCGCAGACTCGACTCGTCGACCTTGATGATGTAGTCGCCCGCCTTGATGCCGGCACGATACGCGGGGGTATCGTCGATCGGCGAAATCACCTTAACCACACCTTCTTCCATGCCGACTTCGATGCCGAGACCGCCGAACTTGCCGGTGGTGGTGGCCTGCATGTCCTTGTAGGCGTCGGCATCGAGGAAGGCCGAGTGCGGGTCGAGCCCGGACAGCATGCCGTTGATCGCTTCCTTGAACAGGCGCTTGTCGTCGACTTCCTCGACGTAATCGGTCTTGATCTTGCCGAATACCTCGGACAGCATGCGCACGTCCTCGATCGGCAGGTTAAGCGCGGTGCCCTGGCGTTCCGCCACGGCGGAAAAATTGAGGCTCAGCGCCACACCCACCACGGCGCCCATGCCGACCAGGCCGGCGGCCTTCAGTTTGGCGCTCAGCGGGGTGCTTTTGTCTTCTGGATTCATCTTCGTCTCGTTTCGGTTCATCTCATCCACTATTTTTTGACCCACTTCATGGGGTCGAACGGCGTACTGTCCAATCGCAATTCAAAATATACACCCGATTCCGGGGCGCCACCGGTCGAGCCGACCGACGCGATGGTTTCGCCGCTCAGCACATTCTCGCCGACCTGCTTCAAAAGGCTTTCGTTGTTGCCGTACACGCTCATATAACCCTTGCCGTGATCGATCACCAGCAGATTGCCGTAGCCGCGCCACCAGTCGGCGAAAATCACCTGCCCGTCTGCCACCGCTTTTACGGGCTGGCCAGCCTGGGCGCGGATGAACACACCCTTCCAGGTCAGGCCGCCATCTTCTCTTGGAGTGCCGAAACGCGCGCCCAGTTCCCCTTTTATCGGCAATTTCAGCTTGCCCTTCAGTAGCGCAAATGCCTGGCCGATCAGGCCGGCGTCGGCCGCGCTATCGACATTTTCCCCTGAGCGGCGGGCGCGGTCGGCGTTTTCCTCGGCGCGCTTTGCGAGCGCCTTGGCCAGTTGTTCGAGCAGCTTGGTCAATCGGTCCTCATCGCGCTTCAGGCGACCGATTTCGCGGCGGCCCTTTTTGATGTCGCCGGCCACCCGCGTGAGCACCTTCTGGCGCGCACTGCGCTCGGCTTGCAGGTTCGCGCGCGCCTTTTTTTGTTGTGCCGCGTTGTCCGCCAATTCGATTTTCTTGGCTTTGGCGGCCGCTTCCAGCTCGGCAAGCGTGGCCAAGGTTTGCTTGAGCCGGGCGATGCGCAGCGCACGCTCCCGAGACAGGTAGCCCAGGTAGCGCATCTGACGCTCGACTTCGGCCAGGTCGCGGCCTTCCAGCAGCAAACGCAGGGCGTCGGTACTGCCGTTCATGTACTGATGACGGAGGGTGCGGTCGAGCAAATCCTGCTGTTTGCTCACGTCGGTACGGGTTGCCTGCAAGTTCTGCTGCAGCTCGGCCATTTCATGCGAAAGCGAGGTTTGCTCGCGAGCCAGGGAGACAAGGTTGCGGTTGACTTCGCTGATCGCCTTTTCCGATACGCGCAGCGCGTCGGCGGCCTCGCTTTTCGATTCCTCGCTTTTCGCCAGGTCGCGCTGCAGCTTCTCGATGCGCTCGCGCAGATCGGCCAGTTCCTGCTTGCGGTCGACTTTCTCCGGCTTGGCGTCGGTCGTATCGGTTTTGGCCGCAAAGGACGGCGGTGCAAGCACAACGGCCATCGTGGCCACCGCAGCGGCCACGATGCGCGTCCAGCGCACGGCGATAGTGATGATCAGCCCCGCGCCGGGGCGGCCGCCTTGCCTTGCGCGGCCACGGCGGCTTGCGCCTTTGCCACCTCCGTCGCGTCGCCAAGGTAGTAATTGCGAAGCGGGCGCAGCTGGTCATCGAGCTCGTAGACCAGCGGCACGCCGGTCGGCACATTGACGCCGACGATGTCGGTGTCCGACACGCCGTCGAGATATTTGATCAGCGCGCGCAGGCTGTTGCCGTGTGCCGCGATCAGCACGCGCTTGCCGGCCATCAGCTGCGGCACGATGTCGCTGTGCCAATAGGGTATTACGCGTTCCACCGTATCCTTCAGGCATTCGGCGCGCGGCAGTTGCGAAGGCGGCAACCCGGCGTAGCGCGGGTCGCGGGCGGGATGGCGCGGGTCGTCCAGTTCCAGCGGCGGCGGCGGTATATCGTACGAACGACGCCAGATCTTCACCTGCTCATCGCCATATTTGGCCGCAGTCTCGGCTTTATTGAGCCCTTCCAGCGCCCCGTAGTGGCGTTCGTTGAGGCGCCAGTCCTTTTCGACCGGTATCCACAGCCGGTCGAGTTCCTCACAGACGATCCAGAGGGTGCGAATCGCGCGGGTCAGGAGCGATGTGTAGGCAAGGTCGAAATCGTACCCGTCCGCTTTCAGCAGTTGGCCCGCGCGCTTGGCTTCCGCCTTGCCCTGATCGGTCAGATCGACGTCTTTCCAGCCGGTGAAGCGGTTTTCCAGGTTCCAGCGGCTTTCGCCGTGGCGCATCAGGACCAGTTTTATCATTTTTCTCTCAATGGCTTTGCTTGATTCAGTGTTCGGCGCCCTTATCTACTAGAGTCTGTCTATCCCCGGAAAGCGGGCGATGGCGTCGATTTCCCGGTAAAATATCAGGTTTTCGCGACCCCAAATCATTCTAGGCGATATGTCCGAGTTCATTTCCCAAAATCTGGTCCTGGTTGCGCTGTTCCTGGCGAGCGGCACCATGCTGATCATGCCGTCCTTCACCAAGCTCTTCAGCGGTGCGAAGGAAATCGGCACGCTGGAAGCAACCCGTCTGATGAACGACGGCCACGCGCTGGTGCTCGACATTCGCGACAACGCCGAATTCAACGCCGGCCGCATCCCCAAGTCGAAAAACATCCCGCTCGCCGATATCGACAAACGCATCGACGAAATCGCCAAGCACAAGGGCAAGCCCGTCATTCTGGCCTGCAAGACCGGCACCCGCTCGGCGTCCGCGCTACGGACGCTGAAGCAGCAGGGTTTCACCGACCTGTATCAATTGCAGGGCGGCGTCACGGCCTGGCAACAGGCGAGCCTGCCGCTGGAAAAGTAGCCATGGCCAAGGTCACCATGTATTCCACCGGAGTCTGCCCGTTCTGCATCATGGCGGAACGGCTCCTGAAGGCGAAGGGGGTGACCGCCATCGACAAGATCCGTGTCGACCTCGATCCGGACAAGCGCGATGAAATGATGAACAAGACCGGCCGGCGCACCGTGCCGCAGGTGTACATCGGCGAGCGGCACATCGGCGGCTTCGACGAACTGTCCGCGCTGGACCGCGCCGGCGGGCTCGACCCTTTGCTGGCCGCCTGATCCGCTGCCTGAATTATTTATAACAAAACCCCCACTCGAGGAACTGAAATGACCGACGCAGCAACGCAAGAGAACCAACCCGTCTATTCGATCGAAAAAATCTACGTCAAGGATCTGTCGCTGGAAGTGCCGAACGCGCCGCAGATTTTCCTCGAGCGGGAAGCCCCTGCCGTCGACGTGCAACTGCGCCACGGTTCGCGCAACGTCGATGAGGGCGTATACCAGACCGAGCTGACCATCACCATCACCGCCAAGATCGGCGAAAAGACCATGTTCCTGGTGGAAGCCTGCCAGGCCGGCATCTTTGCGATCCGCAACATCCCCAACCAAGACCTGGAACCGATCCTCGCCATCGGCAACCCGAATATCCTCTACCCGTATGCGCGCGAAACGATTTCGAGCGCCATCGTCAACGCGGGTTTCCCGCCGGTGATGCTGAATCCGGTCAATTTCGAGGCGCTGTACCAGGCGCAAAAGGCGCAGGACGCGCAAGCGGCCGCTGCTGCCCCGGCGGAAGCACCGGCTGTCACGCACTAGGCCGGTGCGGATGCCTTCCACGCTCGACGCCGCCAAATTTCTGGCGGCGTTTTGCTGTTCGGTGCTGCTAGTCACGGCGGCGGCGCAGGGATTGGTGCGCGAGACCGCGCCGCCGGCCAAGCCGGCGCCGGCCCCGGCCGCTTTCGGCAATATCGGCAATCAGCCGGCGGTGGTCTACGACGCTCCCTCGGCGAAGGCGGTCAAGACCTACCTGTTCGGTCCGCGCCGCGCCGTCGAAATCCTGGTGAAGCTCGACAAGATGTGCAAGGTTCGCGATGCCGACGGCACCGTCGGCTGGGTCGAGAGCGGCGCCATGGGTAACGTGCGCTATGTCGAAGTGAGTGCCGCGTCCGCCGACATTCGCGCCGCTGCCAGCGCCTCGGCCGCACTCGCCTTCGATGCCGGCAAGGGCGTCTCGCTGGAAGTGATCGGCGCCGCCGCCGACGGCTGGCTGCCGGTCAAACATCGCGACGGCCAGGCCGGCTACGTCAGGGTCTCGCAGGTGTTCGGCGAATAGATGAATATCGCCATCCTCGGCGCCGGCGCATGGGGTACGGCGTTGGCGGCAAGCTTGGGAGAGCGCAACTGCGTCACTCTTTGGACACGCGAGCGCGCGCATGCGGACGAGATGCGCAAGTCGCGAGCCAATTCGCAATATTTGCCCGGCATCCCCCTGCCCGAACGAATTGAGATTTGTGACGACTGGCTGACGGCGGTGGCGGGCAATGACCTTGTCATCATCGCGACACCCACATCGGGTTTGCGGGAAGTTGCGGGTAAGCTTCACAACGACGGCTTTGAGACGCCAGTGCTGTGGGCGTGCAAGGGCTTCGACAAGGATACCGGCGACTTGCCGCACGAAACGATCGCGAAGCTCCAGGCAGGGAAGACGATGCGTCAGTTTGCCTACGGCGCCCTGTCCGGCCCGAGCTTTGCATTGGAGGTCGCACAGGGCCTGCCGACCGCTCTCACGCTCGCCATGCGCGAGGAAAGCGAAGCCCGCCGTCTTGCCGCACTGTTGAACGGCGGCAACCTGCGCGTCTATTCCAGCGTCGATCTGGTCGGAGTCGAACTGGGTGGCGCGCTCAAGAACGTGATGGCGATCGCGGCCGGCATCAGCGACGGCATGCAGCTCGGCATGAACGCCCGTGCCGCGCTCATTACGCGTGGCCTGGCCGAGATGACGCGGCTGGGCGTGGCGATGGGTGCCCGCGCCGAAACCTTCATGGGCCTCACCGGTCTCGGCGACCTGGTGCTGACCGCCACCGGCGGACTGTCGCGCAATCGCAGCGTCGGCCTGCAGTTGGCCGAAGGGAAATCACTGGCCGACATCCTCGCTTCACTTGGCCACGTTGCCGAAGGCGTCAACACCGCCGCTACCGCCCGCCGCCGCGCGCGCGAACTGGGCATCGAGTTGCCGATCGCCGAAACCGTGGCGGCTATTCTGTTCGACGGCGCCGATCCGCGCGAATCGGTGAAACGATTGATGGCGCGCGACCCCAAGGCAGAATAGTCCTACAATCGCGCCAATTCCCTCAACGTTCCTGTCGTCCTTACCGCCGGAGCCCCCATGGCATCCCGTTCCAGTTCCAAAGCGCCCGCCAAGAAAACTGCATCGAAGGCACCCAAGACCAAGCGCGACGCGCAGCAGCGCATCGAAAAGGCCGCGGCCGTAATGGCGACCATTTCGGCCGCGCAAAAAGCCGAGGTGCTGATCGAAGCGCTGCCCTACATCCAGCGCTTCTGGGACAAGAACATCGTCGTCAAATACGGCGGCAATGCGATGACCGATGTCTCCCTGCAGGAGGATTTCGCCGAGGACATCACGCTCCTGAAGCTGGTCGGCATGAACCCGGTGGTGGTGCACGGCGGCGGGCCGCAGATCAACGACCTGCTCGCCAAGATCGGCAAGGAAGGCCAGTTCGTGCAGGGCATGCGCGTCACCGACGACGAGACCCTGGACGTGGTGGAAATGGTGCTGGGCGGCCTGGTCAACCAGGAAATCGTTTCGCTGATCAACAAGGCGGGCGGCAAGGCCGTGGGCCTGACCGGCAAGGACGGCAACTTCATCCACGCGCGCAAGATGACCATTACTTCGCACGCCGACAAGCGCAAGAAAATCGACATCGGTCTCGTCGGTGAAGTGGTGAAAATCGACACCGCCATCATCGACCTGCTCGACACCGAAGACTTCATTCCGGTGATAGCACCCCTGGGCGTCGACGAAAAAGGCACCGCCTACAATATCAATGCTGACGTGGTGGCGGGCAAGATTGCCATCGCCCTGCAGGCGGAAAAGCTGGTCATCCTCACTAACACCAAGGGCGTGCTCGACAAGGCCGGCAACGTGTTGACCGGGCTGACCGCCGCCAAGATCGAAGCTCTGGTGAAAGACGGCACCATCTCCGGCGGCATGATTCCCAAAATCGATTTCGCGCTGGACGCCGTCAAGAACGGCGTGAAGACCGCGCACATCATCGACGGCCGTGTGCCGCATGCGCTGTTGCTGGAAGTGCTGACCAGCGAAGGCGTGGGTACGCTGATCCGTGGCGCGGCGGCAAATCGCGGCCGCGGCTGATCGCCGATGAGCCAAGAACCTAATCGCACTTTTCGCACAGAAGCAGGTTTTTTCTCTTGGTGGCGCTGGACGGCGGTCGTCGTGGTCGTACTGCTCATTACTCTGCGGCCTTTCGGGAACCATAACAACTTCACATGGACCCTTGACGCGCTCTCGCTCGCAC
>CAZCKI010000051.1:0-11748 GCA_964498815.1 uncultured Burkholderiales bacterium | reverse complement strand
TCGGCCTCTTTTTTGAGTTCGTCGAGCAGACCCATGGAACCTCCAAATAATTCAACGTGCGCCAAACCGTCAGGGTAAATTCGATACCGGCGCGAATCACCCGAAACCATGTTACATGACGGCCCTACAATCTGACATTTTATCCGGTTTGCACCGCCAAGTCAGCCCCGACTACCCCGTTCATGGTATCCCCTAGAGGAGAGGCTCCATGAAAGCCATTGTTGCCCTCGATCAAGGCACCACCAGTTGCCGCGCACTGGTTTTCGATCGCCACGGCAGAATACTGGCCGTGGCCCAGCGCGAATTCGCCCAATACTTCCCCCAACCTGGATGGGTGGAACACGACGCGGAGGAAATCTGGCAAAACCAGCGCGAAACCACCGCCCTGGCCCTGTCGCGTGCCAACCTGCTGCCCTCCGACATTGCCGCCATCGGCATTACCAACCAGCGTGAAACCACCGTCCTGTGGGACCGCCTGACCGGCAAGGCGCTCGCCCCCGCCATCGTCTGGCAGGACCGGCGCACCGCTGCCGCTTGCGACGCCCTCGTTGCAGCCGGCAAAAACGCCGCCATCCAGCAAAAAACCGGCCTGGTCGTCGATGCCTATTTTTCGGGCACCAAGCTCCAATGGCTGCTCGACCATGTGCCGGGCGCCCGAAAACGCGCCGAACAGGGCGAACTGGCCTTTGGAACCATCGACTCCTGGCTGGTCTGGCAACTTACTGCAGGCAAAGTCCATGCCACCGACGCAAGTAACGCCTCACGGACCATGCTGTGCAACATCCACTCGGTGGATTGGGATGAGGAACTGCTGGGCTGGTTGGACATTCCGCGTAGCGTGCTGCCGCAGATTGTCAGTTCCAGCGAGGTTGTGGGCCATACCGCCTGCGCCGGGCTGCCCCCCGGCATCCCGATCGGCGGCATCGCCGGCGACCAGCAGGCAGCCCTGTTCGGTCAGGCTTGCCACCGGCCGGGCATGGCGAAGAATACCTACGGCACGGGTTGTTTCATGCTGATGAATACCGGCACCCAGGCGGTGCGGTCGCAAAATCGCCTGCTCACCACCATCGCCTGGCGAATGGCGGGCGAAACCCACTATGCCCTGGAAGGCAGCGTTTTTGCGGCAGGCGCCGCCGTGCAGTGGCTGCGCGATGGGCTCGGCATCATTGCCCGCTCCACCGACACCGAGTCGCTCGCGGTCAGCGTTGCCGACAGCGGGGGCGTGTTCCTGGTACCGGCGTTTGCAGGACTGGGCGCACCCTATTGGGACCCGGCGGCGCGCGGCCTGCTGTGCGGTCTCACCCGCGGCAGCACCCGCGCCCACATTGTCCGCGCCGCGCTGGAATCGATCGCGTTTCAGAGCGCCGAACTGGCCACCGCCATGGCGCGCGACGCCGGCATGGCCTTGACCGATCTTCGCGTCGATGGCGGCGCCAGCGTCAACAATTTCCTGATGCAGTTTCAAAGCGACCTGCTGCAAATCCCGGTCACGCGGCCGACCGTCACTGAAACCACCGCTCTGGGCGCCGCTTATCTGGCCGGTCTCGCCGTGGGATTTTGGAAAAGCACCGCGGAGATTTCCGCGCTATGGGAAAAGGATCGGACCTTTACGCCGGCGATGGCGCCGGCGGAAGCGTCGGCACGCATGGGCGAATGGCAACGCGCGGTGCGTCGGGCCTTGACCTAAGCTCGTGCACGGAGAGCCGCGCGGGCCGCATCAGCGGCCGAGCGCGCCGAACACTTTTTTCAAAATCTCGCTGCCGGTGCCGACCGGATCTGTGCGGATCTTCTTTTCCTCCTCACCGATCATATAGTACAGACCGTCGAGCGCCTTGCCGGTGACATGCTGCTCGATGGTCGCCTGCTCGAGCTTGACCACACCAAACGCCGACACCTGCGCCGCAAGCCCGTTGTACTGCTTGGCAAGACCAATGCGGCCGGTCACTTTGCTGACAATGGGCAGGAACTTGCCGGTCAGGGGTTCACGCGTCTTTTGCTGGAAAAAATCAGTCACCGAATGATCTCCGCCGGTGAGGATCTTTTTTGCGTCGTCGACCGACATGGTTTTCACCGCGTTCACCAGCAGGGCCTTGGCCTGCGGCACCGCCTGCTCGGCCGCCCGGTTGACACCCAGTCTCAAATCGTCGACATCCTTGCTCCTGCCGAGAAGTTTCAAGGCGCGCTCGCCTTTTTCCAGCCACTGCGGCAGCGGGATACGCACCTGATCGTTCGACCAGAAACCGTTTTCACGACCGAGCGACGCAACCGCGACTTGCGCGCCCTTTTCCAGAGCGGTGCGCAAGCCCGCTGCGGCGTCCTTTTGCGTCAGGTCGGCCAGCGACAGTGCCTGCGCCTCGCGCGGTCGCAACACCAGCGTTGCCGCAGCCAGTAGCGTGGCTTCGATGAACCTGCGACGAAATGCCTGTGCCCGGGAGAGATTTCGCGCCTGCTGCTGATTCGAGATGGCCTTCATGGCGTTCTCCACCAATGGGATTTTCCGTTGCCAGTATGCGCGAACGCCAACGTCGCGCCAATCCGGACCAGCAGCGCGCGATCGGCCGTCGGCCGGCACGCAAAAGCCACTTGACATCCATCAAAACTCGCGATAACTTACCGACCAGTCAGTTATATTTTTATCATTTGGCGGGCTGGGTGGTTTTCCACACATCCCGGCAAATCGGAAAGGCCGAGCGCGCAACGTGAATAACTCTTTTATAATCAAATATATAGTAGTCATTTTGGCTATGTTCCTGACGGCCTGCGGGGAACACAAAGCTGCTGCTCCCAATGCCAGGCCCGCTCTAACCTACCGGATTGGCGCCCAATCCGGCGTCGACAGCGACGTATATGCCGGGGAAATCCGCTCCCGTCTGGAAACCGATCACGCCTTTCGCGTCGGCGGCAAGATTGCCCGCCGCCTGGTCGATTCCGGCGCCATGGTCCACAAGGGCCAGGCGCTCGCCCTGCTCGATCCACAAGACGTGCGCCTGTCCGCCGACGCCGCCAGCGCACAGGTGCTGGCGCAGCAAACCGATCGCGATTTTGCGGTCGCGGAATTGACTCGCTACCAGGACCTGTTCAACAAAGGCTTTGTCAGCGGCTCGGTGCTGGACCAGAAGGTCAATCTCGCCAAGGCCGCGGAAGCACGACTCGAAGCGGTTCGCGCGCAAGCCAAGGTGAGCATCAATCAGGCCGGCTACGCCACCCTGGCGGCCGAAATGGACGGTGTCGTAACGCAGGTGATGGCCGAAGCCGGGCAGGTGGTCGCGGCCGGGCAAGTAGTGATGCGCGTTGCCGACCCGCGCCAGCGCGAGCTCGCCATCAGCGCGCCCGAAGCGCGCCTCGACGATTTCCGCAAGGCCGTCAACAAATCCGCGCCGAGAATGCTCTCGGTATTTACCGCTAACCGGCCCGACAAGCCGTTTGCCGCGGAGATCCGTGAAATCGGCGGGGCCGCGGACCCGGTTACGCGCACCTATGCGGTTCGCCTGAAACTCCTCAAGGCCGACGATTCGATTCAACTCGGCATGACCGGCTACGCGATATTCCTGGGCGCCGATGCCGCGACCAGCCTGTCGGTGCCGCTGTCGGCGGTCTATTCGCGTGGCGACACCACCGGTGTCTGGCGGGTTGCGGCCGACGGCAAGGTTTCCCTGTTACCGATCAAAGTCTTGCAGTACCGCGAGACGACCGCGTTGATCTCGCCGCTCGCGTCCGGCCTCAAGGCGGGCGACTTGATCGTGGCCGCCGGCGTTCACAAATTGCTGGAAGGCGAGATCGTCAGACCGACCACCGACCCCTTTGTCACCGGTGACGGCAAGGTCGCGGTGGTATCGCCGACCGCGGCGACCAGCCTCGCCCACGCGAGCGAAGCCGCGCACTGAGCGCCGGCCCCTACCCTTCTCTTTCCCAGCCATGAAGCGATTCAACCTTTCCGAATGGGCGCTGAAACACCAGGCGCTGGTCCGCTATCTCCTCGTCGTCATCGGTGTCGCCGGTGCGCTTTCCTACGGCAAACTGGGCCAATCCGAGGACCCGCCGTTCACCTTCAAGTTCATGGTGGTGAAGACACTGTGGCCGGGCGCATCGGTGCAGGAGGTCGATCGGCAATTGACCGACCGCCTGGAAAAGAAGTTGCAGGAAGTGCCGAATTACAACTACATCCGCAGCTACTCGCGTCCCGGCGAATCGCTGATCTTCTTTGCCATCAGCGACGCAGCCCCCGCCTCCGCCGTTCCGGAGACGCAATACCAGGTGCGTAAGCGCATCGGCGACATCCGCAATACCCTGCCCGCCGGCGTGCTGGGACCGTTTTTCAACGACGAGTTCGGCGATACCTTCGGCAATATTTTCGCGCTGACCGGCGACGGCTATTCGGAAGCCGACAAGAAACTCTACGCGGACCGCATTCGCCGCGACTTGCTGTCGGTGCCCGACGTCGCCAAGGTGGACATCATCGGCGACCAGGACGAGAAGGTCTATATCGAGATTTCCAACGCCAAGCTGGCGGCGCTCGGCGTCGACATCGCGACCGTATCGCAGGCGATGCAGACGCAAAACGCGGTGACCCCGGGTGGCGCCTTCGAAACCGCCACCGACAAGATCTATGTGCGCGCCGGCGGCGCCTTCGATAGTGTCGATTCGATCCGCAACTTTACCTTGCGCGCCAACGGCCGCGTGTTCAAGGTCGGCGACGTCGCCACGGTGCGGCGCGGCTATGTCGATCCGCCGGTGACCAAGATGCGCTTCCTCGGCAAGGAAGCGATCGGGCTGGGCGTTTCGATGCGCGCAGGCGGCGACATCGTCGAACTGGGCAAGCATCTGGATGTAGCGCTGGCCAAGCTCGAAGCCAATCTGCCGGTCGGGCTCGAGTTGCATCGCGTCAACGACCAGCCGCGCGCGGTCAAAAACAGCGTCAACGAATTCGCCCGCTCGCTGGCCGAGGCGGTCATCATCGTGATGGCGGTGACTTTTTTCAGCCTGGGGCTGCGCACCGGGCTGGTGGTGGCGCTGTCGATTCCACTGGTGCTGGCGGCCACCTTCCTGTGCATGAATCTGTTCGATGTCGGCCTGCACAAGATTTCGCTGGGCGCCCTGATCCTGTCGCTGGGGCTGCTGGTGGACGACGCCATCATCGCGGTCGAAATGATGTCGATCAAAATGGAACAGGGCTGGGATCGCGTGCGTGCGGCGAGTTTCGCCTATACCTCGACCGCATTCCCGATGCTGACCGGCACGCTGGTGACCGCTGCCGGCTTCCTGCCGATCGCCACCGCGCGTTCCGGCACCGGCGAATACACGCGCTCCATCTTTCAGGTCACCACCCTGGCCTTGATCCTGTCCTGGTTCGCGGCGGTGATTTTCATTCCCTACCTCGGCTATCACCTGTTGCCCGATTACCGCAACGGCCTGCCGGTGATCACGCCGCGCGCGCGCAAGTGGGCGGCGTGGGCCAGGAAGTTGCCGGGTATCGGCGCCTTGCTGGCGGCGCGCATCGCGCCCGAAGGCGCGCACTCGGCCGAACAAATGCACGAAGAACACGCCGACCACGACGTCTACGACACGCGCTTCTACCGGCGCTTTCGCGGCTGGGTGGAATGGTGCGTAAGCCACCGCCGCACCGTCATCGCCGTCACCGTTGTTCTTTTTCTGGCGAGCCTGGGCGCATTCAAGTTTGTGCAGCAGCAATTTTTCCCGTCGTCGACGCGCGTGGAACTGATGGTCGACCTGAAACTCGCCGAGGGATCGTCGTTTGCCGCCACCGAGCGGCAGGTAAAAAAGATGGAAGCGTTTCTCGACGGCGAGAAGCCGCTGTACGACAACTACGCAAGCTACGTCGGCACCGGCACCACGCGCTATTACTTTCCGCTCGAACAGCAGTTGCCGGCGGCGAGTTTCGCCCAGTTCGTCATCACCACCAAGGGCCGTGCGCAGCGCGAGGCGCTTCGAGACAAGCTGCTCGCGGTGCTGGCAAACGATTTCCCGGAAGTGCGCGGACGCGTATCGCGCCTCGAAAACGGCCCGCCGGTGGGCTATCCGGTGCAGTTGCGCGTGTCCGGTGAAGACATTCCGCAGTTGCGCAAGGAAGCCGAAAAGGTCGCTGCGCTATTGCGTTCGCATCCGGACACTGCGAACGTGCAGTTCGACTGGGACGAGCAATCCAAGGTGATCAGGCTCGACATCGACCAGGACAAGGTGCGCCTGCTGGGCATTTCCTCGCAGGAATTGGCGACCTTCATCAACGCCTCTCTCAATGGCCTGTCGGTCACCTATTTCCGCGAACGCGATAAGCTCGTCGAAGTACTGATCCGCGGTCCCGACAGCGAGCGTGCGCGTCTGCACCTGCTCGAAAGCCTGAGCGTACCGGTGCGCGGCGGGCGCGCCGTCGGTCTCACCCAGATCGCCAAGGTGCGCTACGAGTTCGAGGAAGGCGTCATCTGGCGTCGCGACCGCCTGCCGACCATTACCGTGCGCAGCGACATCGGTACCGCCGGCGTGCAGCCGGCCACCATCCTCGGCAAGCTCGGCCCCGACCTCGACAAGCTGCGCGCGCAACTGCCGGCGGGCTTTGCCATCGCCATCGGCGGCGCCGTCGAGGAAAGCGCCAAGGGACAAGCTTCGATCAATGCGGGCATGCCCCTGTTCGCCTTTACCGTGCTGACGGTGCTGATGATCCAGTTGATGAGTTTCCAGCGCGTGATCCTGGTGGTACTGACCGCACCTCTGGGCGTGATCGGCGTGGCGCTGTTCCTGATCCTGCTGAACAAGCCGTTCGGCTTCGTCGCCATGCTGGGCACCATCGCCCTGTTCGGCATGATCATGCGAAATTCGGTGATCCTGATCGACCAGATCGACCAGGACATCGCCGCCGGCCATGCGCCGTTCCTGGCCATCATCGACGCCACCGTCCGGCGCTTGCGACCGATCGTGCTGACCGCCCTCGCGGCGATACTGGCGATGATCCCGCTGACGCGCTCCGATTTCTTCGGCCCGATGGCGGTGGCCATCATCGGCGGCCTGTTCGTCGCCACCTTGCTGACCCTCCTGTTCCTGCCGGCTCTGTACGCGGCCTGGTTCCGCATCGGTCGCGATACACCGGCAGGGCCGGCGACCATCGAGCAGGCCCCCGTGTGAACCGCGTTTCGAGGACGTCATGAGAATGTCATGTCGTGGTGGCAAGCTTTGGCTGCGACGATTTCCTCCGTTGCATCCCTCGTTTTACCGCTGCCGAATGTGAGCCGGCAGCGTTAGCGGCAACCTCCTTTCCGGCGAACCACAGTTCGCCGTTTTTTTGTCATCGATTCTTCACGGATTTGCCTCGGCAGCGAAACATCCGTCTCGTATTTTGCAGGGCAATGAATCCCTCGCCGAGGCCCGCCATGCAACTCGATCGACAACCCCAGCCGCTCGCCCGCAGCCACGATCAACCGGGCCAGCATTTCGAAGTACGACTCGCCGCCAACAGCGAGGAAATCGAAGACGCGCAGCGCCTGCGCTACCAGGTCTTTTTCGAGGAGCTGGGCTCGCGCGCGACCAGCCGCAAGGCGCTGCTCGACGTGGACGAATACGATGCCGACTGCGAACACCTGATCGTGCGCGACCTGGCCACCCTGCAAGCGGTGGGCGGCTATCGCATCATGCGCCCGGAGACGGCCGCGCGGCGCGGTGCCTATTACTCGGACAGCGAATTCGACCTATCGCGCCTGCTGCATTTGCGCGCGCAAATGGCCGAGGTCGGGCGCGCCTGCATCCACGCGGAGTACCGCACCGGCGGCGTGATCTTGTTGCTGTGGTCTGGCCTTGCCCGCTTCATGGCGGAAAACCATTACGAGCACGTGATCGGCTGCGCCAGCGTGAGTCTGGCCGACGGCGGGGCCAATGCCCTGGCGATCCACGCCAGAGCCGTCAACGAATGGCTTTCGCCGGCCGATTACCGGGTTTTTCCGCGCCACCCCTATCCGCTCAAGGGCCAGATATCGGCATTGCCGCAGATTCCGCCGCTGATCAAGGGATACACGCGGCTGGGCGCCTGGATCGGCGGCGATCCGGCCTGGGATCCCGATTTCAATACCGCCGACTTTTTCACCATGCTGTCGCTCGACCGCATGCCGCAAAAGTACCTCAGGCACTTCATGTCGGCTGCCTGAGCGCACCCTTCCATAGAAGAGAATCAGCGGGCCGTCCCGTCACATTGGGCGAGACGGGACGGCCGGGTGGAATTTTATGGATTCTTTACGGGTATGACGGTGATAATGTCGCCCGCCAGCGGGCTTCTTCCTCGACGCGCCGCACAGTTGCAAGGACGCCCCGTGTTTCACATCGCATTCCCTTTTTTTCCTGTTCGTACCGCTGTCATCGCGTGCCTCATGCTCGCCGTCGGCAACGGCATGGCGCAAACACCGGCCGCTGTCGCGGACTTGAAGCCGCGCGACTGGGAGTGGTTCGGACAGGTCACCAACGTTACCCAGGCCCACCCGGCGTTTGCCTCGCCCTACCTAGGCGACAACAGTCTCGACCCCGCTCGTCGCTCGGCCGAAACCACCGACCTCACGATCTACGCGGGCGTCCGCTTGTGGCGCGGCGCGGAGGCTTGGCTCAACCCGGAGCTCGATCAGGGCTTTGGGCTCAGCAATACGCTGGGAGCGGCCGGTTTTCCCAGCGGCGAAGCCTATAAGGTCGGCGCAAACAAACCATACTGGCGGTTGCCGCGGGCCTTTTTGCGGCAAGTGATCCCATTGCATAGCGCTGGCGGCAAGGTGGAAACCGTGGAAGCAGCCGCCAATCAATTGGCCGGCGCCCGTCCCGCCGACAATCTGATCCTCACCTTCGGTAAATTCGGCGTTCCCGACGTTTTCGACACCAATCGCTACGCGCACGATCCGCGTGCCGATTTCCTCAACTGGTCGATCATCGATGCCGGCGCCTTCGACTACGCCGCCGATTCCTGGGGCTTCAGCTACGGCGCGGCGGCGGAATGGACGCAACACTGGTGGACACTGCGCGGGGGTGTATTTCAGCTGTCACCGGTACCCAACGGCAAGATCATCGCGCCGAAATTCGGCCAGCACATGTGGGTGGCGGAAGCCGAAGCGCGTCACGATTGGCTTGGACAACCCGGCAAGATCAAGGTGCTGGCGTTCGTCAATCACGGCCGCATGGGCAGCTACCGCGACGCGGTGAATCTCGCGCGCAATACCGCCGGCCCACCCGATACCGCGCTGGTCCGCCGCGTCGCCGACAACCCCGGCTTCTCCGTAAATATCGAGCAGGAACTGAGCGCCGACCTGGGGGTGTTTCTGCGGGCGAGTGCCAATCGAGGCAAATATGAAGCCTACGAATTCACCGAGATCAGCCGTTCGGTCTCCATGGGTATGGCGCTGCGCGGTGCGGCCTGGGGGCGGCCCGCGGATACGCTGGGAGCCGCCGCGGCTTTCAATAGCCTCTCCCGTGACGCGCGCGGCTATTTTGCGGCGGGAGGGCTCGGCATCCTGATCGGCGACGGCGCGCTCAACTATGGACCCGAGCGTATCGTCGAAGCGTACTATTCCGCGCAACTCGCGCCGCATTTGGCGCTGGCCCTCGATGCCCAGCGTCTCGAACACCCGGCACACAACCGCGACCGCGGACCGGTTTCGGTGTACGGCTTGCGCCTGCACCTCGAATTTTGATTCCTTTTCCGGCAGTGTTTGCACTACAATCGCCCGACCCGCGCGCTGTCCACCCCGCGCTTTCCACCAAGGCATCGACGTGCTGAACGTATTCGTCATCAATAACCGCCGGCTGAACCAGTTGCAGGTCGATTCGATCGACGACCTGCGCAATTCCGAGCCGATCTGGATCGACCTCGTTTCGCCGACCGAGGTGGAAAGCGGCTGGATCCAGACTTTGTATGATTTCCCGATGCCAACGGCGGAGGAGATGGACGATATCGAGGCCTCGGCGCGGTTCTTCGAAGGCGAAGGCGGCGAACTGCACCTGCGCTCCGACTTCCTGCTGGAACTCGACGACGAGGACTCGAAGAACGTGCCGGTCGCATTTGTGCTGAAGGGCAACACCCTGTTCAGCCGCCACCAGGAAGACCTGCCGGTATTCCGGCTGGTGCGCATGCGCGCCCGCACCCGGCCCGGCTACATCGAGGACGCGCGCGAGGTGCTGCTCGATCTCTACGCGACCGATGCCGAGTATTCGGCCGATGCCCTCGAGGGCGTCTACGCCGAACTGGAAAAGATCTCCGCCTCGGTGCTTACCAAGAAAATGACCGACGTCGAAGCCGCCAATGTATTGGCGCGTATCGCCCACGAGGAAGACCTGAACGGCCGTATCCGCCGCAATGTGATGGACACGCGACGCGCGGTATCGTTCCTGATGCGCCAGCGCCTGCTGGAAGCCGACCAGGCCGAGGATGCGCGGCAGATACTTCGCGACATCGATTCGCTCGACGGGCACACCGCCTTTGCCTTCGACAAGATCAACTTCCTGATGGATGCCACCGTCGGCTTCATCAACATCAACCAGAACAAGATCATCAAGATCTTTTCGGTGGCATCCGTCGCTTTGCTGCCGCCGACGCTGATCGCCTCGATCTACGGCATGAACTTCAAGGGCTGGTTCCCGGAACTGGAATGGGCCTACGGCTATCCGTATGCACTGGGGCTGATGCTGGTGTCCGTAGTCGTGCCGTTCTGGTACTTCAAGCGCAAGGGTTGGTTGGATTAATGCGGAGGCGGGTGGATCACATCCACCCAATGCACCTCTTCCGGCTTTTCCACCACCGGGATATCGAGATTCACCACCACCGCCTCGCCGCCGCTGCGCACCAGCACGCAAGATAACGGCAGGTCATCGCTGGCGTTGATTTCCTGGTGTGGGACGTACGGCGGCACATAGATGAAATCGCCCGGTCCGGCCTCGGCCACAAATTCGAGGCGCTCACCCCAGCGCATGCGGGCACGCCCGCTTACCACGTAAATCACGCTTTCCACCGCGCCGTGATGCGCGCCGGTCTTGGCCTTGGGATGGATGACGACGGTGCCGGCCCACAGTTTTTCCGCGCCGGCTTTTGCGTGGGTAATCGCGGCAGCGCGATTCATGCCGGGCGTCTGCGCGGTATTGGGGTCGAGCTCGTTGGCGCGCACCACGCGCACGCCATGTAATCGCCACTTCGGTTCGTCTGCCACGGCTGTCTCAATGACTAGAGGGCGAGGAAATGCTCGCGGTAGTACTTGAGCTCTTCGATCGACTCGTAAATATCGGCCAGCGCCTCGTGTTTACCGTGCTTTTTGATGCCCGGCATGATGGCGGGCTTCCAGCGCTTGGCGAGTTCCTTCAGCGTGGAGACGTCGAGATTGCGATAGTGAAAATACGCCTCCAGCGCGGGCATGCCGCGCGCCAGGAAGCGACGGTCCTGGCAAATCGAATTGCCGCACATGGGCGAGCCGCCCGAGGGCACGTGCTCCTTCAGGAATTCGATCATCTGTTGCTCGGCTTGCGCCTCGGTCAGGGTCGAGGCCTTCACCTTGTCGATCAGGCCCGACTTGGCGTGGGTGGACTTGTTCCAGGCATCCATGCCGTCGAGCACGCCGTCGGCCTGGTGCACCACCAGCACCGGCGCCTCGGCGACGGTGACGAGCTGTGCGTCGGTAACGACGATGGCGACCTCGATGATGCGGTCGGACTCCGGCAGAAGGCCGGTCATCTCCATGTCGATCCAGATGAGATTGTTTTGGTCTTGCGGCATGATGAACCGTA
>CAZCKI010000050.1:0-11945 GCA_964498815.1 uncultured Burkholderiales bacterium | reverse complement strand
GTGTCTCGCTGCGAAGAAATTCAGCAGGCGCTGCTGGCGGCGGGGATGCGCGCCGACATGCCGGTGGCGCTGGTGCAGAACGCGACGCGCCGCGACCAGCGCGCGCTGATCACGTCGCTGGCAGCCATGCCCGGCGACATCAGCAAATTTCGCATCGGCAGCCCCGCGATCATGGTGATCGGCGAGACGGTGCGCTACGCCTGTGATGTCGCTCTGCACGAAACAATCGTAAAAAAGGTCGCCGGCCAGCCCCGTTAGCCGCGATTCCGCGAAGACCGCGTAAATCAAGGCCGTCGCAGCCTCGCGCGGTTAGAATGGCCGAATCCTTATCGACCGCGGGGCATCATGCCGTTTCGGATCGCCTTTATCGGCCTCGGCAACATGGGCGGGAACATGGCGCGCCATTTGTTGCAGGCCGGACACACGTTGCGTGTCTTTGCCCGGCGGGCGGAAGTCATGCAGCCGTTTGTTGCCGCCGGCGCCTATGCCGCGGCCAGCCCCGCCGATGCCGCGACCGGCGCCGATTTTGTGATGACCAACGTGACCGCCACCGCCGACGTGGAGTCGGTGCTGCTCGGCAAAGACGGTGCCGTCGAGACGATGCAGGCGGACGCCGTGGTATGCGACTTTTCCACCATCGATGTGGGCGCAACGCGGCGCATGGCCGCGACACTGGCCGCCAAGGGAATCGAGTACCTCGATTGCCCGGTCTCCGGCGGCACCAAGGCGGCCGAAGCCGCTACGCTCACCATCATGGTCGGCGGCAAGGCCGAAGTATTGGCGAAGGCGCGACCGCTGCTGGAAAAACTCGGGCAGAACATTTTTCATATGGGTGAGGTCGGCTGCGGGCAGGTCACCAAGGCCTGCAACCAGACCGTGCAGGTCATCAACATCCAGGGCATCGCCGAAGCGATGCTGTTTGCGCGCGCCAATGGCGTGGACGGCAACAAGGTGGTGGAAGCGTTGATGTCGGGCTTCGCCGGCTCGAAAATGCTGGGCCTGATGGGGCCGAAAATGGCCAATCGCGATTTCGCCGCCGGTATCGAAGCCAGATTGCACCACAAGGATTTCGCGCTGGTGCGCAATATGGCGGAGGAGCAGGGCCTGACTATGCCGGCGCAGGCACTCGTCTACGAGCAACTCGCCAAATTGATGGAAGCCGGTTGGGGCAAACTGGATACCTGCAACCTGTTGCGGGTGCTCGAGGAAACGAAATGAATCTGTACCGGCTGTTGCAAGCGCGCGTCGCCGCCGGTAATCCGGTGCGGGTCGGCCTGATCGGCGCCGGCAAATTCGGCTCCATGTACCTTTCGCAAATCCCGCGCACACCCGGCGTGCACCTGCTGGGGGTGGCCGATCTCGAGCCCGAGCGTGCTTCGGCGGCGCTGGCGCGGGTGGGCTGGCGGGCGGAACAGTACGCGGCGAGAAACCTTGCCGAAGCCTTCAAGAGCGGCACCACCCACCTCACCGACGACGCGATGGCGCTGATCCGAAGTGCGCACGTCGAAGTCATCGTCGATGCCACCGGCAGCCCCGAAGCGGGCATAGCGCACGTGCTGGCGTGCTGTAAATACAAAAAACATATCGTGATGGTGAATGTCGAAGCCGATGCGCTGGCCGGGCCGCTGCTGGCCAGGAAGGCGGCGGAAGCCGGCATCGTCTATTCGCTCGCCTACGGCGACCAACCGGCGCTGATCTGCGAAATGGTCGATTGGGCGCGTGCGGCTGGCTTTGAAGTGGTTGCGGCCGGCAAGGGCACCAAATACCTGCCGCTCTACCACGCCTCCACGCCGGATACGGTGTGGGGTCACTATGGCTTCAGTGCCGAACGGGTGCAAGGCGGAGACTTCAACGCGCAGATGTTCAATTCATTTCTGGACGGCACCAAGAGCGCCATCGAAATGGCAGCGGTGGCCAATGCCACCGGTCTTACCCCGGCGCCGCAGGGCCTCGAGTTTCCACCGTGCGGGGTCGATGACCTTGCCCGCATTTTGAAACCGCAGTCGGCCGGCGGGGTGCTGCATCACCGCGGCCAGGTGGAAGTGATTTCCTCGTTGGAGCGCGATGGGCGGCCGGTATTTCGCGACCTGCGCTGGGGTGTGTACGTGACCTTTGCCACCGATTCGGCCTACGTGCGCAAATGCTTCCAGGAATACGGACTGGTCACCGATCCCTCGGGGGAGTACAGCTCGATGTACAAGCCCTTCCACCTGATCGGTCTGGAGCTCGGCATCAGCGTGGCGAGCGCCGCCGTGCGCGGCGAGGCGACCGGGTCCGCCACCGGGTGGCGCGGCGATTGCGTGGCCACCGCCAAGCGCAACTTGCACGCCGGCGAAACGCTCGATGGCGAGGGCGGCTACACCGTGTATGGAAAGCTGATGCCTGCGACGGACTCGGTCAGGGCAGGTGCGCTGCCGATCGGCTTGTCGCATCGGGTCAAGGTGCTGCGGCCGGTTGCGGCCGGCCAGACGGTCCGGTGGGACGATGTGGAAATCGATGCGGACAACGAAGCAGTGCGTTTTCGTCGCGAAATGGAAACGGCGTTTCGCCCATGAAGCCCGATACCAAGTTGGCGCACCTGGGCCGCGACGTAAGCTATGACCCGAAGACGATCAATGTGCCGATGCATCGGGCATCCACGGTGTTGTTCGGTTCGATGGCGGAACAGGCCGCGATCCAGCAGCGCTTCGATGCCGATGAGCAGATTCCCACCTACGGCATCCTCAATATGCCGCAGGAACTGGCGCTCGAGCGCGCGGTAGCGGAGATCGAAGGCGGTTACCGGGCGCTGACCTATCCCAGCGGTCTCGCCGCCATGGCTGCGGCGATACTTTCTTGCGTGAAGTCCGGCGACCATATGCTGATGCCGGACAGCTGTTACGGACCGGGCCGACGCTTTTGCAATTCGCATTTGCAGCGCATGGGGGTTGCCACCACCTATTACGATCCGCTGATCGGCGCAGGTATTGAAGCGCTGATGCAGCCCAACACCACGCTGGTCTACACCGAGAGCCCCGGCTCGCACACCTTTGAAGTACAGGACATCCCCGCCATCGCGGCGGTCGCGCACGCCCACGGCGCGAAGGTGGTGCTCGACAATGCTTGGGCGACCGGTTATTTTTTCGATGGCTTTGCTCACGGTGTCGATCTGGTGGTGCAGCCGGCCACAAAATATTACGCCGCGCATTCGGACGTGCTGATCGGATTGGTGGTGGCCAACGAGGCGAGCTGGACTATGCTGAAACGCACCACCATGGACTTGGGCCAGCGCGCGTCGCCCGACGATTGTTTCCTGACGCTACGCGGCATGCGCACCATGGGCGTGCGCCTCAAGCGCCACCACGAGTCGGGAATAGCCATCGCGAAATGGCTGAAGGCGCGGCTCGAAGTACGGCGCGTGCTGCATCCCGCTCTGCCCGGCGACCCGGGCCGCGAACTCTGGCGGCGCGACTTCACGGGTGCTGCCGGCCTGTTCGGCGTCGAGCTGCATCCGGTTGCCGACGCGCAACTCGCGGCGATGATGGACCACTACCAATACTTTGGCATCGGCTATTCCTGGGGCGGATTCGAGAGTCTGGCGGTGTCCGCCTATATCACCCGCACCGTGAAACCCTGGAGCGGCGGGCCGCTGGTGCGTTACAACATTGGCCTGGAGGATCCGGACGATTTGATTCGGGATCTGGAAGCCGGGTTTGCGCGCTTGAAAAGTGCCTGAAACATGAGTCGTCAGCAATCGATCCTGGCCGCGGAAAAATACTTCGATAGCCACGAGTTTCATCGCGACCTGGCGCGCCGCGTCGCCATTCCCACCGAAAGCCAGAACCCGGACCGGCAGCTCGAGCTCAATGCCTACCTGATCAGCGACCTGACGCCGGCGCTGGAAAAGATGGGCTTCGAATGCCGCCTGTATGAGAATCCGAAAAAAGGCGGCCCCTTCCTGCTCGCCACGCGCATCGAGGATCCACTGGCGCCAACGGTGATGTCCTACGGCCACGGCGACGTGATCCGTGGCCTGGAGCCGCAGTGGCGCATGGGATTGAGCCCGTGGAAGCTGGTGGAGGAAGGCGAAAAGATATTCGGCCGCGGCACCGCAGACAACAAGGGCCAGCACACCATCAACATCGGTGCCATGAAAAGCGTGATCGAAGCGAGGCAGCGGCTCGGTTTCAATATGAAGCTCCTGATCGAGACCGGCGAGGAAACCGGTTCGCCGGGGCTGAACACGTTTTGCGAATCGCACCAGGCGGAGTTGAAAGCGGACGTGTTCATTGCCTCCGACGGCCCGCGCCTGTCGCCGCAACGGCCGACCATATTCCTGGGTTCGCGCGGTGTGATGAATTTCGACCTCACGGTGGAATTGCGCAAAGGCGCGCACCATTCCGGTAACTGGGGCGGCCTGATCGCCGACCCCGGCATCGTGCTAGCGCATGCGCTAGCGGCTATCACCGATGCGCGCGGCGCGATACGCGTGCCCGAGTGGCGGCCGGGGGAGATTCCGGCATCAGTACGTGCGGCGTTGAAGGACTGTGACCCTAGCGGCGGCGATGACGCGCCGGCAATCGACATGGAGTGGGGCGAACCGGGCCTCAGCCCTTCGGAGCGCGTGTTCGCCTGGTCGAGTTTTTCGGTGCTGGCGATGAAAACCGGCAACCCCGACCATCCGGTCAACGCCATCGCCGGTCAGGCCTGGGCGCGATGCCAGTTGCGCTTTGTGGTGGGCATCGATGCGAAAGATATCGTGCCGGCCTTGCAGCGCCATTTGCAGCGCGAGGGCTTCGCCCAGGTAAAGGTCACGCCCTCGCGAGAGGAAGTGATGGCGGCAACGCGCCTCGACCCCGATTCGCCATGGGTGAAATGGGCCATCGCCTCCATTGAGCGCACCACCGGCAAAAAACCGGCGATCCTGCCCAACCTGGGTGGATCGCTGCCCAACGAGGTATTCGCCGAAACGCTGGGGCTGCCGACGGTGTGGATACCGCACTCGTATTCCGCCTGCTCGCAGCACGCACCCAACGAGCACATGCTGGCACCGATTGCGCGCGAAGGCTTGCAGATCATGGCCGGCTTGTTCTGGGACATGGGCGAGCCGGAAGGCCGGCCGGCATTGCGGTAAAGGCGCGTTTTTTGCTTTGTGGATTGGGTCCGGACTCTATTTTCACCTACATGAATCTCCTCATCCGCCCCTCCCAGGACAGCGACCTGCCCGCCATCGCCGCCATCTACGCTCATAACGTTCTTACCGGAACGGCGTCGTGGGAATACGAGCCGCCCGACCTGGCCGAAATCGCGCGGCGGCGCGCCGATGTGCTCGCCAAGGGCTTCCCGTATTTCGTCGCGGAAGCGGAGGGCAGCTTGGTCGGCTACAGTTACGCGAGTTCGTATCGCGCGCGTATCGGCTATCGCTTCGTAGTAGAAGACTCGGTCTACGTGCTGCCGGAAATGACCGGCCGGGGTATCGGCAAACAGTTGCTGATGACCCTGATCGCCGAATGCGGCCGACGCGGTTTCAAGCAGATGATCGCCGTAATCGGCGATAGCGAAAACTTGGGATCGATCGGCTTGCACAAGGCCTGCGGGTTTACGCAGGTGGCGCTGTTCAAAGCGATCGGCTTCAAGTTCGACCGTTGGCTGGACAGCGTGCAGATGCAGCGGGCGCTCTGATCGTCAGAGAGTATTCGGATCGACCCGTATCGTCGCCAATTCACCTACGACGGTAGTCCACTCGCGTACCCGCCAGCGCGTCACCAGGCCATTGAGTACATAGGGATCGGCTTTGGCGAAGGCTTCCGCCGCCGCCGCCGATTCGCCCTTGAACAGCAGCACCGCGCCGTCGGCAGGGTCGGCGAGCGCCCCGCCCAGCACCAGTTCGCCGCGCGCGAGCGCCGCCATCGCGAGGCCGAGGTGTGCCTTGCGAAACGGCACGCGCTTGCCGGTGTAGTCCTCGACCACGTCGTAGATCAACAAGTAATGCTTGTCGCTCATTTCAATTCCTTCAGGACCAGGTCGACCACCTTGCGGCCGGGCGCCGTCCACGGCGCCACCAGTTCGAAATGGCCGCTTGCATCCAGGGTGGCGAGTTCGACCTTGTCCTTGCCGGCCGCTTTGGCCTGATAGCGCCAGGCGAAGGCGGGAGGAACCAGGTTGTCGTAAATGCCACTGACCAGGACCTGCTTCACGCCCAGCGGCAACATGGCGGCGGGCGAGGTATCGGCCCACGCGGCGGGCTTGCCGCGCTTGTCGAGATCGACCAGGTTGGCGACGGTTTTGTCTTCGCAGGCGTAGGCGATGGCATCGGTCGCGTAGGCGAGATCGGGTACGGCGGCGATGCCGACCACCGATTTGATCGGCAGGGGATTGGCTGTCTTCAGCGCGCTGTCGTCGGGAATCTTCGGCCGGGCCGCAGCCCACAAAGCGAGATGCCCGCCGGCGGAATGTCCGGTAGCGACGACGCGGTCCAGCGAGAGCGCATATTTTTCCGCGACCGTGCGCACGTTGTCGATGCCGCTGGCGACATCGAGAAAGGTGCCGGGGTAGCCGCCGCCAGCGTGACCGAGGCGGCGATAGGTGACGCTCCACACCGCCGCGCCATGCTTGCGCAAATCGTCGGCGAGAAACGCCACCAATTCCGGGCCGGGCAATTCGGAGAGCCAACAACCGCCGTGGACCAGCACCACCAGTGGGTGCGGCCCTTTGCCCGCCGGCAGCCACAATTCGGAGTACTGGTTGGGGTCTTTGCCGTAGGCGATCTTGTGGTCGGGCTGCGGCCGGTCGGGGCGCGACAGGACATCGCGAAAAGTGAGCGATTGGGCGAGCGCGACCGGCGCCAGCAGTGCGAATACGGCGATGGACAGGTATCGGAACAATGACGACATGGCAGCGCATCCGGAATCGAAAAAATGATTATCGCGCGGTTTGCGACATTGTAAGCGCCGTGTTACGGCATGCTCCGGTATAGTGAGGCTCGTGAAAACCACGTCTATCTACCTCATCGGATTGCTGTTGGCGTTGGCGTTGGCGCTGGCGTTGCCGGTCCATGCGCAAACCGAAACCGTCAAGAAAGTCCCCATGACCCAACACGCCACCGGCACCTTCGAAGTCAAAGTCGCTCCGCTCGCCGCGTATAACGCCGATGCGGACGCGCAGGTCGGGCGCATGTCGCTAGACAAGCAATTCCACGGCGACCTGGAAGGCAGCAGCAAGGGGGAAATGCTGACCGCAGGCAATGCGGCCAAAGGTCAGGCCGGTTATGTGGCGATCGAGCGCGTCACGGGAAAACTGCAAGGCAAGAGCGGCAGCTTTACCTTCCAGCACAGCGGCACCATGGATCGCAGCGCGTTTTCGCTGACGCTGACGGTGGTGCCCGGCTCCGGCACCGATGAATTGACCGGACTCGCCGGCAAGATGAACATCATCATCGCCGGCGGCAAGCATTCCTACGAGTTCGACTACACCATCGCGCCCGCGCCCTGAACGCGACTTAGGCTTACTGCACGCGCTTCACGCGCGGCGATTGGTTGTGCCCTTCGATGTTCATATAGAACACGCCGAAAGTGCCGCGCCAGATCGTCACCTTGGGGTTGACGAAGGTGAACCAGCGCGTGGTGTCGTCTGCAATCTGCCACACCTGGCCGTTGGCAAGGCGGATGCGCTGGTTGGGCACCCAACCGTCAAAGGTGCCGTCGATGCGCGTGACGATTTCCTGCAGCTCATCCTTGGGCCGCTTGTTTTCCAGACCGAATTGTTCTGCCGCCGGCTTGGCAGCGGCTGTCGCCGGCAGATTGCGCTCTTCCACCGGAGCCGGTGCACGCGTCGCGACCGTTGCTGCGGTGGGCGCGCTGCCGGCGGCTGGCAGGGCAGGCGCTGACGGCACGCGTGCCGCACCGGCCAGCGGTATCGCGTCGTAGCAGGCAAGCCTGGCATTCGCATCAGTGATGGCGCGGCAACGGGCGAGGTCGCCGTAGTCGGCGTGGGCCGATGCAGCGATCAATAAGGTGGAACCTGCAATTAGCAACTTGTTCATGAGCATTCCTCAGTCCTGTCCGTGGGTGGAGTCGCCGAAATCGATCGGCACATTGCCGTGCCGGCCTTCAAAGAAGAAAGGCTTGCGCGCTTTCGGCGTGGCGCCGATCTCGTTCATGGTCGCACTCTCGTACAAGCGACCATTGACCATGACCTGGCTGAGTCGGTCGGAATTGCGGATGTCGGCCAGCACGTCGCCATCGATGATGACGAGGTCGGCGAGCTTTCCGACTTCCAGCGAGCCCACGTCCTTGTCCATGCCGAGGTAACGCGCACCGTTTAGCGTCGCCGAGCGGATCGCTTCCAGCGAGGTCATGCCGCCCTTGCCCAGCATCCACATTTCCCAATGCGCCGCCAGACCTTCGCGCTGGCCGTGCGCGCCGATGTTGACCGGTACGCCGGCGTGTTGCAATTCCTTGGCGGTGCGCGCGACGTTGAAGATGTTGAAATCTTCCTCGGGGGCCATTTCGCGGCGCACGCTGCGCGGCTCCAGCACAGAGCGCGGCACGTACTTCGACAGGATCGGATGGCGCCAGACGTCCATATGCGAGTACCAGTAGTGTTCGCCGTCGAGGCCGCCGTAGCCCACCACCAGGGTCGGCGTGTAGCCCACCTTGGTCTGCGACCAGAGCTGCTTCACGTCGTCGTAGGCATTGGCCACCGGAAGGGCGTGCTCGACACCGGTGTGCCCGTCGACCACCATGGTCATGTTCATCTCGAATAGCGATCCGCCTTCTGGCACCACCATCATGCCGGTCTGGCGGGCGGCTTCGAGAATCTGCTGGCGCTGGTCGCGGCGCGGCTGCATATAGCTCTTGACGCTGATGGCGCCGGCGGCTTTCTGCCGCTTCAGATGGGTGAGCGCATCGGCAAGGCTGTCCACTTCCGCGGTGAAGGGCGATTTGGCGCCGTACAGAATGGTGCCGGTGGAATAGATGCGCGGACCCACCACCCTACCGGCGCGCTGCATTTCGCTTTGCGTGAAAATCGTCGCGCTGTCGTTGGAGGGGTCGTGCAGGGTGGTCACGCCGAAGGCGAGCGAGGCGTAGTTCACCCAGCTTTGCTGCGGCACGATGCCCTGCTCGCCCATGCCGCCGTGCCAGTGCACATCGACCAGGCCGGGGATGATGGTCTTGCCCTTGGCGTCGATCAGCGTTGCGCCGGCGGGAACGGCGACGTCGGCGGCGCGGCCGACGGCGGCGATGCGGTTGCCGGTGACGACGATGCGGCCGTCGTTGATCACTTCATCGCCCTTCATGGTGACGATGCGGGCGCCGGAAATGACGGTGGTCGCAGTGGGCTTGTCGGCGGCCTGCTGGAAGCCGATTTTCAGGCCGGACTCTGCGGCGGCGGGTAATTCCTTGGGCGCACCGGCTACGAAGGCGAAGGCGTTCTTGAGCTCGCTGTGGAACAGCTCGTCGCCCATGGAGAAATACAGCGAACGGCTGTCGCCCGCCCAGTGCAGATAGTCGCCGGCATTGACGTCCAACTGCTTGACCGGCAGCGATTTCATTTTTTTGTCGATGGTGAGGAGCTTGCCGGCCAGGGGCAGCGGCGTCACATAGGCATGGAAACGCTCGCGAAAAGCGACCCAGGCGCCGTCGGGAGACAGGGAAAAGTTGCTGGCCATTTCGTTCTTGACGATGGCCTGCTCTTCCGAGCGGTCCATTTTCAGGCGCACCAGTTGCGTGAAGAAATCGACTTCGCCGGTGCTCACATTGCGGGTGAGATAGACGTAGTCGTTGTCCTTGCCGAACTGCGGCGCACGGCCGTCCTCGCTGAGGAGGCGCGGCGTGCCCTTGCCGTCGCTGGCCGTCGCGTAGACGCCGGTATCGAGACCGTACCAGGGCGTGGTGAGAAAACCGCCCTTGGACTTCACGTAGACAACGGTCTTGCCGTCGGGCGAGAACGCCGGCTCCAGGTACTTGCCGGGCTCCGGGGTCAGCACCGTTTCCTTGCCGGTTTTCAGTTCGATGCTGCGCACCGAACCCAACTTGTCGTCGCTCCAGGTGGCGAAGACGATGGACTTGCCGTCGCGCGCAAAGCTCGGGAAGTATTCGAAATGATCGCCCTGCTTGGTGAGGCGCTGCGGCGCGTTGGCGGTTTCATCGCCACCGAGGTTACGCACATAGAGATAGCCCAGTGCCGAATACACCAGCTTATCGCCGGTGGGCGAGACGTTCACCCAGCGCAGTTGATGGACGTCGAACTTGTCCGGCGCCACCGGCGTTTCGAAGCGCACCGCCGGCCGGATCTCGCGCGTATCTTTCACATGAAAAGGAATTTCCCTGGCGCGGCCCTTGCTGTCGGCGGAGAACGGGTCGACGCGCCAGATCTTGCCCTTGGCCCAGACGACGATTTCCTTGCTGCCCGGCATCCAGGCGAAAGCGGGATAGACGCCGTGGATCGCCCAGGATTCCTGCATATCGCGCTCCAGCTGCGCCCACACCGGCAGTTCTTCGCCGGTCTTCAGATTCTTGAGGAACAGCGCGCTCTGGTTGCGGATGCGCCGCACGAAGGCCAGGTATTTACCATCCGGGGAGGGAGTCGGCCGTATCGCCCCGCCGGGGCCGCTGACGAAGGCCTTGGTCTTGCCTTCCAGCAGGTCGCGGCGAAAGATTTGATAGATCTGCTTGTTGGAATCCTTGTTGTATTCGAACTCGGTGCCGGGCGTGGTGTCCTGCGAGTAATACAGGTAGCGGCCGTCGGGCGAGAACGCCGGTTCGCCCAGGTCTTTTTGCCAGTTCGGTTTTTCGTTGAGCGCCACACCTTCGCCGCCGCTCACATGGAACAGCCAGATTTCGCCGGAGCCAATCGAGCGCGTGCCGCTATAGTGCTTGCGCGCGGCGATGTACTGACCGTTCGGGTGCCAGACCGGGTTGTTCATGGTGCGGAAAGCTTCCTTGCTGACCTCTTTCGCGTCGCTACCATCGGCGTTCATGACCCAGATGTTGTCGCCGCCACCTGCGTCGGACAGGAAGGTGATGCGCTTGCCGTCCGGCGAAAAGCGCGCCTGCATTTCCCAGGCCATCGAGTGAGTGATGGCCTTGGCCTCGCCACCCTCGATCGGCAACAGATATAAATCGCCCAACAGGTCGAACACGATCTGCTTGCCGTCGGGGCTGACATCGACGCTCATCCAGGTGCCGTTGCGGGTGTCGATATTGACCGTTTGGGCGTCGCCGGGTGGGTGGTTTACGTCCCATTTTTTCTTGGCGGGGGTGGCGTCCTTGGCTGCATCGGCTGCCAAGGCGGGCAGGGCAAACAAGGTCAGCAGGGTCGTGACAAGGCTCGTGGCGAGGATAAAACGACAGCGGAAGAAGGTGGTCATGCGGGATGTCTCCAGGCGGGGAAGGCGCATTATCGCAGAGGCGGCGCAGGGTCGGCGATGCCGGTGTGCCGCACTGCAGAACACTTGCGCGGCATCATGCAAATCCGTCCGCCGGCGGATTACTATGCTCGCGCCAGCGATCACCCAATTACTCGGAGCCCCTATGAGACCCGCCTGCCTCGCCACGCTTTTCGCCGTCCTGATTGCGATTGTGAACATTGCCTGTGCCGAGCCGGTCGCCACCGACGGCGATTTTGTATTGCGTGATTTCAAGTTCAAGTCCGGCGAAACGATGGCGGCGCTGAACATCCACTACACGTCTCTGGGGAAACCGGTGCACGACGCGCAGGGGCGGGTGATCAACGCCGTTCTGTTGTTGCACGGCACCGGAGGATCGGGCAAGAGCCTGATACGGCCGATCTTCTCCGACGTGCTGTTCGGCCCCGGCCAGCTGCTCGATGCCAGCCGCTATTACATCGTGCTGCCGGACGGCATCGGTCACGGCAAGTCGAGCAAGCCCAGCGACGGACTGCGCGCCAAGTTTCCGCAATACGATTACGACGACATGGTGTTGGCGCAAAAGCGCCTGCTGGAA
>CAZCKI010000049.1:0-12159 GCA_964498815.1 uncultured Burkholderiales bacterium | reverse complement strand
CCTTGTGCGGTCGCAGAGGAGGCTCTACGCCTGGGGTGCAAGCTCGCGCAACCGGCAACGCTTCGCAATACGGAAAGCGAAGAACTGATTCGCGCGATTGGCGCCGATGTGATGGTGGTCGCCGCCTACGGGCAATTGCTGCCGCCTGCCATCCTGGCCCTGCCGCGCCATGGTTGCCTTAACGTGCACGCTTCCCTCCTGCCGCGCTGGCGGGGCGCCGCGCCGGTGACCCGCGCCATCGAGGCCGGCGACACCGAGACCGGTGTGTGCATCATGCAAATGGACGCGGGCCTCGACACCGGGCCGGTGGTCCTCGAGCGGCGCATCGCCATCGCGGCCGACGACACCAGCGCCAGTCTCACCGGAAAACTCGCCGTGTTGGGCGCGCAGTGCCTGGTCGAAACGCTGGACGCCTTTCCCTGGCGCGCGCGCGCGCAACCCGCCGAGGGCGCCACCTACGCCAGGAAAATCGGCAAGGCCGAAGCGCGCATCGATTGGAGTCGGAAGGCTGCGGAAATCGAACGAATGCTGCGGGCATTCGATCCTTTTCCGGGCGCCGAAACGGTTTGCGACGGGGCTACGGTCAAGATCTGGCGCGCGAAGCGGATCGAAAGCGGAACCCATTTGCCACCCGGCACCGTGATTGAGAGCAGCGGCTCCCTGCTGGTGCAATGCGGCGAAGATGCGCTGGCATTGGAAATCGTGCAGCGTCCCGGCGGCAAGCGTCTTGCCATCGAAGAATTCCTGCGCGGATTCGACTGCGCGCCCGGCGCGAGGTTGACGTGATCGGCGTGCAGGCGGCTTCCGCCGCAGTGGTGGGAGAGGTGCTGGCGGGCAAGAATCTCGACCGCGTGCTGGACGCGGTGCTGGCGAAAAACGCCACCCTCACGCCCAATGAGCGCTCGGCCGTGCACTCGATCTCGTTCGATACGCTACGTCACTACGGATTGATCTCCTCGCAACTCGAACTGTTGCTGTCGGCTCCGGTCAACGATGCGGCGGTACGCCACCTGTTGCTGGTGGCGTTGGCGCAATTGCAGTTTTCCAAGGCGAGTGCCCACGCCATCGTCGACCACGCCGTGTCGGCGTGCGAGGCGATGGGTTTTGCGCGCGCCAAGCCGCTGGTCAATGCGGTGTTGCGTAACTTCCTGCGCGCGCCCGACAAGTTCCTGCGCGAACGCTTCAAGAGCGATCTCGCCCGCTACGACTTCCCGGCCTGGTGGATCGCACGGCTCAAGAAGGAGCTACCCGACCACTGGCAGCAAACGTTGCTGTCGGCGCGCGCGCATCCGCCGATGTGCCTGCGCGTGAATGCAAAACGCGGTAGCGTCAACGAATATCTCGCGGAACTGGCGGCAAGCGGCCTGTCGGCGCGTCACCTGGGAGGTGCCGCCGTATGGTTGGAGCGGCCGCTGCCGGTGCGCGAGGTGCCGGGCTTCCGCGAAGGTCGCGTATCGGTGCAGGATGCCGGCGCGCAATCGGCGGCACCCCTGCTCGGCGTTAGCGACGGCATGCGCGTGCTCGATGCCTGCGCAGCACCCGGCGGCAAGACCGGACATCTGCTGGAGCTGGCCGAACTCGACCTCACCGCCGTCGATAGCGACCGGCACCGCGTGCAACGCATCGAGGAAAACCTGACGCGCTTGGGCTTGACGGCGTGCGTCAAGACGGCCGATGCGATGCGTCCCAACGATTGGTGGGACGGCAAGCCGTTCGACCGCATCCTGCTCGACGCGCCCTGCTCCGGTTCCGGCGTGACGCGCCGTCACCCGGACATCAAGTGGTTGCGGCGCGAATCCGACCTGGCCGGCTTCGCGCGCCAGCAGTCGGGATTGCTGGCCGCGCTGTGGAATTGCCTCGCCGATGGTGGTAGATTGCTGTATGTCACCTGCTCGGTTTTCCGGGCGGAAAACCAAGAAGTCGTGGCCGGATTCCAGCGCGCCCACCCACGCGCCACCCGGCTGAACCCCGTCCCGTCCCCGGCCCCAGGGTGCGACGACGCCGCACATTACGAACTCCAAGACGGCCTGCTGCTCCCCAATGATCAACACGACGGATTTTATTTCGCGCTGCTGGAAAAAACCGTCTAGACGGTGGTGGGCTGCGATCGCCGTCGCATTCGCGAGCGCGCTTGCCAACGCCGCTGCCGCCGAGGGGGTGACGGTAACGTCGGCCAAACTCGAAGCGACCGACGAGGGTTACCAGCTCAGCGCCGATTTCGACTTGCAACTGGCGCCGGCCATGCAGGAAGCCGTGCGCAAGGGTGTGCCGCTCTACTTCGTGGTCGAATTCGAGCTGAGCCAGGGACGCTGGTATTGGCTGGACCAGAAGGTGGTGCAGGAAGCGCGCGACCGGCGGGTCTCGTATGCGCCGCTGACCGAGCAGTACCGCGTCACCGTGTCGGGTTTTTCGCAAAACGTCGCGACCTTCGACGAGGTGCGCCGCATCCTGTCGCGGGTGCGTTCCTGGACAGTGGTCGACAAGGGCCGCCTGAGGCCGGGTGAAAAGTACGAGGCTGCCTTGCGCTTCCGCCTCGACACTACGCAGCTGCCGAAGCCTTTCCAGCTCTCCGTGCTGACCGCCAAGGAATGGAGCCTCTCCACCGACTGGCACCGCTGGACGGTGACGCCATGATTCGCATCGTCGTGCTCGCCTGCGTCGCCCTCGGCATCGCACTGATCGCGCTCTTGTTCCGCGCCAGCAGCAACAACGCTTTCTTTGCCGAACACTACACCTGGCTGTTCTGGCTCGCCTCCACCCTGACGGTGGGCCTGCTGGCGCTGATCGTGTACCAGGTCTATTCGCTGTGGCGCAAATTGAAGCGGCGCGTATTCGGCGCCAAGCTGGCATTGCGGCTGATGGCGGTGTTCGCGCTGATGGCGGTAATTCCGGGCGGGTTGGTCTACACCATTTCGGTGCAATTCCTGAACCGGTCGATCGATTCCTGGTTTGATGTTCCAGTCGTCGATAAGGCATTCGAAAGTGCCTTGCGCCTCGGCAAGAGTGCGCTGGAAGCCTCGTTGAACGACCTTGGCCGGCACGGTCGCGCGGCAGCCGAGCGTCTCGGCGAGATGTCCGCGCCGGACGCCGACGCGCTGCGCCCGCTGCGTACGCAGCTCGGCGCGGAAGAGCTTGCCGTGGTCGGCGCGGACGGCACACTGCTCGCGCAAGTGAGTGGTCGCGTCCGCTTGTTCCCGGACAAACCGAGCGTCGCCGAAATCCGCGAGGCCGCGCAAAAAGGCCTGTTCAAAAGCCTCGAGACGCAATCGGACCGATCCATCTATTTACGCGCGCTATTGCCGTTGCCGACGGCGGCAACCACAACGTCGGCCACACCGCGTTTCCTGCATATCGTGCGGGCGGCGCCGAAGGACCTGGTCAAGGACGAACAAAGCGTCGATGCCGGCATCAGCGATTACCAGCAACTGGTCCTGCAGCGCGAGGGCCTCAAGCAATTGTTCGCCCTCACGCTGACGCTGGCGATGTTGTTGACCTTGTTTTCGGCGATCTCGCTTTCGTTCCTGCTGTCGGATCGCCTGTCGGCGCCGTTGTCCGCGCTGGCGGAATCGACCCGCGCGATCGCCAAGGGGGACTTCACCAAACTGAACCCGGTGAAGAGCCGCGACGAGTTTGGCGTGCTGACACAGTCGTTCAACACCATGACGCGGCAACTGGCCGAGGCCTCCGACGTGGTGGCGAGAAAGCAGATCGAGCTGGAAAGCGCCAACGCGTATCTGGAATCGATCCTCGGCCGCCTTACCTCGGGCGTGGTCACGCTCGACGAGCGGCTATACGTGAAGACCATCAATGCGAGCGCGCAGGCGATGCTCGGCATCGATCCGGAGGCAGTGCGCAGCCGCAAGTTTTCCGAGTGGGGCGAGCTGGTGGCGGGTCTTGCGCCCTTGATCGCCGATATCGGCACGCTGCTGGGCCCGAAGCGCGACCGGCCCTGGGAGCGGCAGTTCGCCTATCAGAACGCCAACGGCCCCTGCTCGCTGCTGGTGCGCGGCACCAAGTTGCCCGCCACCATCGATTCCGGCTATGTGATCGTATTCGACGACATCACCGGCCTGATCCAGGCGCAGCGCGATGCCGCCTGGGGCGAGGTGGCGCGGCGCCTTGCCCACGAAATCAAGAACCCGCTCACGCCGATCCAGTTGTCGGCCGAGCGCCTGCAGATGAAGTTGTCGGGCAAGCTTCCCGAAGCCGAGCGGGAAATCCTGGCGCGCGCGACCCAAACCATCGTCGCGCAAGTCGGCGCCCTGAAGGGCATGGTCGACGACTTCAGTCTCTATTCGCGCGCTTCGCGGCTGGCGCCGGTGGATGTCGACCTGAACGAGCTGGTGCGTGAGGTGCTGGTGCTATACGAATCGATGAACGTCGCCATCGAACTGCAATTGCAGGACCCACTGTCGCCGGTGTTCGCCGATCCGGCGCTGTTGCGACAGGTGCTGCACAACTTGATCCAGAACGCGCTCGATGCGCTGATCGGCATCGATCATCCGCGCCTGCTGGTGAGCACGCTGACGGCGGCGGCCGGCGCCACACTGGTGATCGAAGACAACGGCAGCGGTATTCGCGAAGACGTGATCACGCATATTTTCGAGCCCTACGTGACCACCAAGCCGCGCGGCACCGGACTCGGCCTTGCCATCGTCAAGAAGATCATCGACGAACATCGCGGCGCCATCGCCGTGGCGAACGTGCCGCCGCACGGCGCGCGCGTGACCATCGAGCTGGTACGCAGCTTCGATCCGGCGGTGCCGGTGAGCGCACGCGAGAATCCATCCCCCATTTCACCCAGTAACCCGTCCGGCGTTCAAGCCGGGTAAGATGTCCGAGGCAAACATGACAGCAAACAATATATTGGTCGTCGACGACGAAATCGGAATTCGCGAATTGCTTTCCGAGATCCTCAAGGACGAGGGCTACAACGTGCGCGCAGCCGAGAACGCGGCCACCGCGCGCGCCATGCGCCGTGAGGCGCGACCCGACCTGGTGCTGCTCGATATCTGGATGCCCGACACCGACGGCATCTCGCTCCTGAAGGAGTGGGCGATCGCCGGCCAATTGACCATGCCGGTAGTGATGATGTCGGGTCACGGCACCATCGAATCGGCGATCGAGGCGACCCGCATCGGCGCCTTCGATTTCCTCGAGAAACCGATCAGCCTGCCGCGCCTGATGGCGACCGTCGGCAAGGCGCTGGCGGGTGGCCGCGTGCTGCCCAAGCCGGGACTCTCCTTCGAACACCTCGGCCGCGCGCGCGTCATCACCGAATTGAAGCAGCGCCTCGAACAGGTCGGCCGCCTCAAGGTGCCGTTGCTCCTGACCGGCGAACCGGGCTGCGGCTTTGAAGTGATCGCGCGCATGGTCCACCAGCGCAACACCGCCTGGGTGGCCCCGCCCGAACAAACCTGGCTTGCGCAGAATCCGTTCGCGCCGCTGACCGAGGCGCGCGACGGCGTCTTGTTCATCGAGAACGCCGATACGCTCGGCAAGAACGAGCAAAAGGGCCTCGCGCAGCTGGTGTCCAAGCTCGATAAATTCAACGTGCGCCTGGTGGCCTCGAGCGCGCGCGCGCTGGTACCGCTGGTCGAAAGCGGCGAATTCGATGGCGCCCTGCTGACGCAGTTGTCGGGGGTTACACTGCGCATCCCCAGCCTCAGCGAGCACCCGGAGGACATCCCGGAACTGGCCAGCACCTTCCTGATCCAGATGGTCGAGGCCAACGAATCGCCGATGCGCCACTTCAACGTCGGCGCGCTCAATGCGCTGCGCAACCTCGATTGGCCCGGCAACCTGCCGGTGCTGCACAACGCGGTCAAGACGCTGGCGCTGACCTCGCTGGGCGGCGAGATCACCGCCGACGACGTAGCGCGGGTGGCGCGCGAATTCGGCCTCGATCACATCGAACTGCGCCCGGCCGCCGCCGGCATTCCCTTCGAACTGCCGCTGCGCGAAGCGCGCGAGCGCTTCGAGTACCAGTATTTCCTGCACCACATCCAGCGCGAGCAGGGCAATATGTCGCGGGTGGCCGATCGCGTCGGCCTGGAGCGCACGCACTTGTACCGCAAGCTGAAGCAGCTCGGCATCCGCCCCTCCGGCAAGGGCGACGAATCGGCATCGTAAGGCTGGTGGTCGTGTTCCGGATCGAAACGCGCCGCATCGCGTTGCGGCTGTTTACGCCGCAGGATGCCGCGCGGGTGCGTCTGCTGGCTTACCCTCGAGGCGTGGCAGTTGGCGCGGCGGCCAGCACCATGAATTCCTTGTCGAAGTAACGCTCGCCGTCCTTGATGGCACGCGGTTCGACGCCGTAAGAGACAAAGCCCGCGCGCAGGTAGAGTTGCCGCGCGCTTTCGTTGGAACGGGTCACGCTGAGCCACAATTGTTCGAGGCCCGGGAGGCGTTGCGCCTGCGCAATGGCCTCGGCGAGCAGCCGCGCACCGAGACCCTGTCCGCGCGCCTGCGAGGCTACGAACATGCTGATGATGGCGCCCTTGTGGCGCAATTTTGCGCGCGTCTCGCGCTCGAAGCCGATGTAGCCCAGCAGGGTTCCGTCCGCGGCAAACGCGCCGAGCATGAAGTTGTCATCATTGTTCCCGCCAAAGCGTTTGGCAAGCTTCTCGGGCGAAGTCGCCAGGCCTTCTTCATGGGTGCTGGTAAACGCGTCCGGGTGCGCCGCCAGCGCATCGTTGCGGGTGGCCCGGTACAGCGCCGCATCAGCGGCCGTCAGGCGGCGAATCGATGGCGCCAAGGACTTACTCGACGATGCGGCCGACGCGCACTGCGGTCAGCCCGGCCTTGACGTGGTGCAGACTCGGCATGATCAGCACGCAATTGTCGTAGGGAGCCACCACCGGCTTACCCGCGTCGTGGGCGATCAGGTCGCCTTTCCTGGCGATGATGGAGAGACCCTGCGCACCGTCGACGAAGCGGTAATCGACCGTTTCGGCGATCAAGGCGTCGGTGACCTCGACCACTTTCTGCGCCGGTGCCGCTGCTGCGTCGATCTCGGCGCGCGCCAGGTCCGCGTCCACCACGTCGAGGTGGCGCAGGAAACGCCACACCGTCTGCCAGGCCACCGCGGCGGCTTTGTGCTCCCAGTGCTGGCCGCACTCCACCAACAAGGCATTTTTGGGCGAAGCAGGATCGCCGAAGCCACCGTAGTCGCGCATGCGCGTGCCGTTGGCATGGCCTTTGTCGCTGACGATGAATTCGGGAATGCCGAGTTCGCGGGCGAAATGGATACCTTTGGCGAGCGGGCCACAAATCATCACCGGGCCGTGCGGATCGTGCATGGAATGGATATCGAGCAGGAAATCCGCTTCGTCGATCACCGGGCGAATAGCACGGGCGCGGCGCAATTCGGTCGAATCGCGCGCGCCGTCCAGCGTCTCGGCGGTCCATACGCGATTGAAGTCCTCATCGACGAAGCGCGAGGTGTGCGGGGTCCCGGGGTCGAAGCGCAGGAAGGCATCGACGTTGGCGAACGCGAGCGTCAGCTTGCCGCGCGTAGTCCGCACACCCATCTTGAACAGGCGATCCACGGCGATGGCGCCGCAGATCTCGTTGCCGTGGGTGACCGCGTTGACCAGCACGTGCGGCCCGGGATGGCCGGAGTCGAAGGTGGTCACATAGTCGATGCCGCGATTGCCGGACCGGTAAGCGGAAATATCCGGTGCTATGAGTTCAACCTTACTGCTTGTGGTCATGGTCGTGTCCGTGCTCATGGCCGTGCTTGTGCCCGTGATCGTGTTCATGGTCGTGTACAGGTTCGTGCTTGTGCCCATGCTCGTGTCCATGGTGATGGCCGTGATCGTGCCCGCAATCGTGATGGTGATCGCGCTCGGGGAGGTGGTGGCGCACGTAGTCGGCCACCGCTTCGATCAGGCGGGTAAGGTCGCCCTGTAATTTCGCAAAGTTGCCGTTCGGCTCGCGCGTCGTCTCGTCCATGTACAACTTGCGGTTGACCTCGACCTGCAGCGAATGGCGGTTGCCGTCGGGATCCGAATAGACGCGCACCAGCTCCACACCTTTGTACGGGTCGTTGATACGCACGTCGTAACCGAAACCGCGTAAGGTGGTGGCGATGAAAGCGGTGAATTCGGGCGCGCAGCTAGTGCCGTCGCGGTCGCCCAGCACGAAGTCGGCGCGTGCGATGCCCGGCCCCTCTTCGGCCGCTTCGCCGGAAAGGGCGGACATGGAATGGCAATCGAGGTGCCAGACCGCGCCGTAGTGTTTGTGCGCTGCGTTGAGCGCGTCGCGCAGCGCCTTGTGATAGGGCGCGTAGCAGGAGGCGATGCGTGCCTGCACTTCGGCCACGCTCAACTTGCGATCGTACAGATCCTCGCCGCTATCGAGCTTGCGCCAGATCAGGCCGACACCTTTTTCAGTCTTCTTGCTCGCATTGAGCGGGCCCGGCCACGGCTTAGCGAGCAGCGACGGGTCGATGTCGAGCAGCGAGCGGTTGGGGTCGACGTAGCTGCGCGGAAACTCGGCTGCAATCAAGGTGGCGCCCAGGCCGGGGGCGGCCGCATACAGCTTTTCGATATGCGTGTCCTCGGCCATGCGCAACGCCGCCATCGGCGCCACGGTGCGGAAATCGGCCGGGTAAAAGGTGCCGCTGTGCGGCGAATCGAGCACCAGCGGCACTTCGCGATCGTGGCCGGTTGCGGGCGGATGGAACGAAACGGGAACAAAGGGACTCGACATGGCGGCTACGCGGGATCGTTGAGATGACAGGCAGCATACCGCATTGCACCGACCGACTTCATGACCGGCGGCAGGCTCTTGCAGCGTTCCATCGCCTGCGGGCAGCGCGGGTGAAAGTGGCAGCCGGGAGGTGGGGCCAGCGGCGAAGGGATTTCACCGGTGACCGCGACGAAATCCTTCTTGCGTACCGCCAGCGACGGCACCTCCTTCAGCAGCGCCTGCGTGTAAGGATGGTTGGGCTGCGAAAAAATTTCTTCGGTGGGCCCCGATTCGACGATGCGGCCCAAGTACATGATGGCGACCCGGTCGGACAAGTGCCGCACCACACCCAGATCGTGGCTGATGAACAGGTAGGTCAACCCCATCTGCTCGCGCAATTCGATGAACAGGTTCAGCACCTGCGCCTGGATCGATACATCCAGCGCCGCCACCGCCTCGTCGCACACCAGGAAGCGCGGTTGCACCGCCAGCGCGCGGGCGATGCCGACGCGGGCGCGCTGGCCGCCGGACAACTGGTGCGGGAAGCGCCGCAGCAGCGAGGGATCGAGACCGACTTTGCGCATCAGCCCCGCTACGTAGTCGGCCTTGCCGGCGCGGTCGACCAGCCCGTGCACGACGGCGGCCTCGCCGATGATGTCATCGAGCCGCATGCGCGGGTTGAGCGAGGCATAGGGGTCCTGGAAAATCATCTGGCCCTCGAGCTGCATCTGCCGCCGCTCGGCCGCCGAGAGCGTGGATACTTCGCGCCCGCGCCACCACTTTTGCCCGGCGGAGGGTTCCAACAGTCCCACCACCATGCGGCCCAGGGTCGACTTGCCGCAACCCGATTCGCCGACCAGCCCCAGCACCTCGCCCTCGCGGATGGCGAGGTCGGCCGCGTCGACCGCGTGCACCACTTCCTCGCGCACATCGGCGCCCAGAGCGCGCGCGAGTTTGCCGGCCGCGTCGAGTTTTTTCTCGAAGCGCTTGGAAACCTGGCGGAGTTCGATCAGTGGCGTAGTCATGCCGGGTGCGGGTGATGGCAGCGTACTTGGTGGTGTCCGGGATCGGACGACATGTCCGGCATCGCCGCGCACACCGCGTCGCCGCGCGTGCAGCGATCGCGAAAGGCGCAGCCGGCGCCGAGGCTCAACAGCGACGGCGTCATGCCGGGAATCTGTTGCAGCGGCGCACCCTTGCGGCTGCGCCCCGGTACCGAGTCGATCAGCCCGCGCGTGTAGGGGTGGCGCGGCTGGTCGAGGATTTGATCGGTGCTGCCGCGCTCGACGATTTTGCCCGCGTACATCACCGCCACCTGGTCGGCGAGGCCCGCCACCACCGAGAGGTCGTGCGTAATCCAGATCAGCGCGGTGCCGGACTCGCGGCAGAGCTTTTGCATTTCGAACAGGATCTGTCCCTGGATGGTGACGTCGAGCGCGGTGGTCGGCTCATCGGCGATGATCAGATCGGGCCGGTTGAGCAAGGCGATCGCGATGGCGATGCGCTGGCGCATGCCGCCGGAAAACTGGTGCGGATAGGCCGAGAGGCGCTCGTCGGGTGCGGCGATGCCGACTTGCACAAGTGTTGCCCGGCAGCGCTCGCGCGCCGTGGCAGCGCTTACCTTGTCGTGCGCCAGAATCGCCTCGATCATCTGCGTGTCGATCCTGAGCACCGGGTTCAGCGTCATCATCGGGTCCTGGAAGATCATCGCCACCCGGTTGCCGCGCAGTTGCCGCCATGCCTCCTGCGGCAGCGCCGTCACATCTTCGCCGTTGAGGATGATGCGGCCCGACACGATGCGGCCGGGTGCGTCGACCAGTCCCATCAGCGAATAACCGGTCATCGACTTGCCGGAGCCGGATTCGCCGACCAGGCCGAGAATCTGCCCGCGGACTACCTCGAAGGAGACATCGTCCACCGCCTTCACCACGCCCGCCTTGGTGAAAAAGTGCGTGCGCAGATTCTCGACGGTCAGGACCGCATTTGCCTGCGCCGTCATTTGCCCAGCCTCGGGTTCAGCACGTCGCGCAGCTGGTCCGCCACCAGGTTGATCGACATGACGGTCGCGACCAGCGCCAGGCCCGGGTAAAAACTGATCCAGTAATTGCCGCTCATGAGGTAACTGAAACCATTGGCGATCAGCAAGCCCAGCGAGGGCTCGGTGATCGGCAGCCCCAGGCCCAGGAAAGAGAGCGTCGACTCGAGCGTGATCGCATGCGCCACCTGGACAGTCGCCACCACGATCAGCGGCGGCAAGCAGTTCGGCAGCAGGTGCCGGAACAGGATGCGCGGCTTCGATAGCGCCAGCACCCGCGCCGCCTCGATGTATTCTTTTTGCATTTCGATCATGGCGGAAGCGCGCACGGTGCGCGCGTAGTACGCCCATTGCACCGTGATCAAGGCCACGATCACCTTGTCGATGCCCTGGCCGAATACCGCGAGCAGGATCAGCGCCAGCAGGATGGCCGGGAACGACAGCTGGATATCGACCACGCGCATGATCAGCGCATCGACCCAGCCGCCGAAAAACGCCGCCAGCAGGCCGAACAACAGGCCGATCGCGACAGCGGCCACCGTGCTCGCCACCCCCACCCCCAGCGAAATGCGCAGCCCGTAAAAAATCCCCGACAGCATGTCGCGGCCCTGGTCGTCGGTGCCGAGCAGGTAGGTCTTGCCGGCTACGGACATGGCGCCCGGCGGCAGCTTGCCGTCCATCACGTCGAGCTGCGCCAGATCGTACGGGTTCTGCGGCGAAATCCACGACGCGGTCAAGGCGATGACGACGATCAGGATCAGCATCGCGAGGCCCGCCAGGGCCAGTTTCGATTCGGCAAATTCGCTGCAAAAACGGCGCAACGGCGATTCCGCTGCAGCTACAGTGACGGCATCCATCAGTGACCGCCCCCGGCGCTGGAGCCGAGGCGCACGCGCGGGTCGAGCAGCGAATAGAGGAGGTCGACGGCAAAGTTGATCAGGATGAATAGCGACACGATCACCATCAGGTAGGCCACGATCACCGGCCGGTCGAGCTGGTTGATCGAATCGATCAGCAGCTTGCCGGTACCGGGCCAGGCGAAGATCGATTCGGTGACGATGGCAAAAGCGATCACCGAGCCGAATTCGAGGCCGATCACGGTGACGATCGGGATCATGATGTTCTTGAGCACGTGCACACCGATCACGCGCAGGTTGGAAAGACCCTTGGCGCGAGCGAATTTCACGTAGTCCTGCAGCATCGCCTCGCGCGCCTGCGCGCGGGTGAGGCGGATCAGCAGCGACAGCCGGAACAAGGCGAGGTTGAGCGCCGGCATGAACAGGTGCGCGAGCCCGTCGACGGTGAGAAAACTGACCGGAATACCGAGCAGGCTGACCGTCTCGCCGCGGCCGTTGGAGGGCAGCCAGCCCAGGTGCACCGAGAAGTACATGATCAGCACCAGCGCCACCCAGAAAGTCGGCAGGGAAAAG